>JAICSD010000140.1 GCA_025937075.1 Vicinamibacteria bacterium
ATCGCCGCGCTCGCGGGCATTGCTGTGGGGGCGGTCTGGAACTACGCAATCACACAGCTCTACACGTGGGGAAAGGGACAGTCGCGGTGATGAAGGACATCGACCCCGGCGCGCTGCCCCCGGACCCGCCGCTGACGGGACGAGCGCGCCTCCGTCGCATGGCGTGGCTGTTCGGACTCATTGTCGCGGTCCGAATCGTCTACTTCCTGGTGATGGCGACACACTACTCGGCCGATTGGGATCCGCAGGCCATTCAGCGGAACGGCTTCCTCAGCATCGCTCGACACGTTGCCCACGGCGACGGCTTCGTCAGCAAGGACCTGCTGACCTACTACTCGGTGGGCCATCTGATCCCGACCGCTGCACGAAGCCCGTTTCCAATCGTGGTGTTCGCAGGTGCAGTGCTGATTTTCGGATCCAATACGTACTATCCGCTGCTGCTGTTCACCTGGTGCCTTTCAGGCGTCGTCGGGCTCTGCGCGTACTGGGTGGCGGCGCGCGCGTCGGGTCGTGAATGGCTCGCGCTCTGGACCGGTGTCGCGTTCGCGTTCTATCTCTCCGAGATGTTCGTGATGACCACGTATTCGATGGCCTCGGAGCCGCTGTTCGCCGCGTGCCTGGCCGTCTACGTGGTGCTGCTGATTCGCGCGACGGATCGCCCGGGTGTCGCAATCGCTCTGGCGGCCGGCGCGATGCTCGGCCTCGCGACTCTCTCGCGGCCGACGGTGATTCTGTTGCCCGTGGTATCGATCGCGTGGATCCTCTATCGCCTGCGGCGCCGCGGGCTCGCGATGAGCGTCGCGTTCGCCATTGCATTCGCGGCCGTGCAGGTGCCCTGGGTCGTCCGCAACTATCGCGCGTTCGGGACGCCTGTCGTGACCAGCACGCTTGGCGGATTCAACCTGTACCGTCACAACGGGATGATCGCGGAAGGCAAGTATCACACGGGCTATTCGCACCCGGAGATGGAGCGAAGAATCAGGCGATTGACGGCTGCGACCGGCCGGCCGCTCGAGTCGTTCAATGAAGCCCAACTCGATGCGCTGCTCAAAGCCGAAGGCACACGCATCATCCGTCAGTATCCGTTGAGGTACCTGAAACTGTCGGCGATGCGCACGGTGTGGATCTGGTACAACGAGAATTCCGGGCGTGGGCTCTACGCCGTTGAGAACTTCCTCCTCTATCTGTTCGCGCTTGGCGGCCTGTTCTACGTGGTGCGATCGCGGGAGCCGATCTACTTCCTCCTGCTCGCCCACATCGCGTACTTCGTGGCATTTCACAGCCTGATCAACGTGCAGTACCGGTTCGTGTGCCCGATCATGCCGTACATGATTCTGCTGGCTGGCCTCCCCGTGCTCGCCTGGCGGTACGGCCGTGTGAGCCGGCGCGCGCCGGCGGAGGTTGAAGAGTCCCTCTCGTGGCACAAATCCTGAATGGTGTACATCCGTACGGGCCAGCATGGAGGAGCCGAGCAAGGTTTCGCGCGAGCAGGCAGCGCTGCTCATTGTTGATGTACAGCGGGATTTCTGTCGGGGAGGCGCCCTGCCTGCCCAGGGCTGCACTGAAATTGTTCCCGTCATCAACACATATTTGGATCGAGCCCGACTGCAGTCGATGCCAATCTACGCCTCGCGCGATTGGCATCCGTCAGAGACGTCGCACTTCAAAGCGTACGGCGGCGAGTGGCCGCCACACTGCGTGCAGGGCACGCCGGGCGCCGATTTCCATCCCGGTCTGAAGCTTCCCCCGACCGCGATCATCATCAGTAAAGGAGATGAGCCGGCCCGGCCCAGCTATTCGGCGTTCGAAGGGCGAACCGCCGAAGGACGCTCTCTGCTCGAGGATCTCCGTGATCGGGACATCGGCACTCTGTACGTCTGCGGACTCACCACCGAATACTGCGTCAAGCAGACGACGCTCGATGCCTTGGGCGCAGGCTTGAACGTCGCGGTCCTGACGGATGCGATTGCGGGAATCGATGCGCACCCTGGCGACTCGACTCGCGCACTCGCGGACATGGAGCGCTCGGGCGCGTTGCTGACGACCGGTCTTCCGCCCGCGCGCTCGGACCGACAAATGTCAAAACGACGGGAAGCGCCCGACATCGTGCTCCTTGCCGCGGAGTGGCAACCCCGCGCGCTGATCCGAGCGCAACTGATCGAGGAAGGCTTCGAGGTCGTCGCGACAGACGACTGGGGCACGATGCGCCAGCACCTGCGGCGAGGATCGAAACCGCGCCTGGCCATCGTCGACTTGAAGGGGTTGCCGAACCCCGAACAGGTCGTCCGCGAGCTGCGCGTGCTGATGAGACCTGCTCGTGTGCTTGTGTTGACCGCGATGGGTACCGTCGCATTGTCGAGCCTCGACCAAGCGGGTTTCGAGGTTCTCCCGCGCCCCCTCATTATCGAGAAGATCGTCCGTGCGGCGACGACCACCATGCGATCGGCTCGCGAGCCTGTCCATCCGTAGGGACATGACATGTACTGTCGTGATGGCGCCAACAAGGTTTGGCGCATATAGGAAGAGGCAATGAAGACTCTCAGCTTGAAACTGCCGACGTTCGGATTTGTCGTGGCAACGCGGGCGATTCTGGGTGTTGGCATCGGACTGCTGCTCGCGTCGCGGATTCCCGAAGGTCGCCGCCGCGCGACAGGCCTGGCGCTGGTCGCCGCCGGCGCAGCATCAACGATCCCGGCTATAGTGGCCGTGCGGCGTGGCATGAGCCATTCGCATGCGCTCGTCGCCTGATCCGTCCACCATGAGTTCCGCGTCGTCCGCGTAGTCCGCGGCCCTATTCGTCGCGCAGCGTCGTGATCGGATCGACGCGCGTCGCGCGATACGCCGGAATGGTGCTGGCCAGCATGCCGATCGCCGTGAGCAGCAGTGCCACGGCGGCGTAGGTCGGCGCATCCGTGGCTTTGACCCCGAATATCAACGCCCCGAGGACACGACTCAGAGACACCGCCCCTACGGCGCCGATCGCGACGCCGATTAGCGTAGGACGCAGGCCCTCGATCAGGACCATGCGCAGCACGTCGGATCGATCGGCGCCCAGCGCCATCCGGATCCCGATCTCCTTCACGCGCTGCCGCGTGGCGTAGGCGAGCACGCTGTACAGCCCGACGGCCGCAAGCACGAGGGCAAGGCCCGCGAAGGCGGCGAGCAGCAGCATGTTGAATCGCTGCGGGGACAGCGACTCGTCCACGATCGCGTCCATCGTCTGGACTTCGATCAGCGGGGTACGGGGAGAGATTTCATGGAGCGCGCCGCGCACCGCGGATTGGATGCTCTGCGGATCCGTGGCCGTCCTCACAGCAAGCGCGAGCGGGATCGCCCTGAACTTCCCGAGCGACGGCGGCGTGTAGAACTGCGCAATCGGCCAGTACAGCGTCGACACGGGATCCGCGTTGTCGAGGCCGCGGTCCTTGACATCGCCGACAACGCCGATGACCTCGCGGCGCTCCTTGGGGAAGAACGTGAGGGTCACGTGCTTGCCGATCGGATCCTGATTGGGCCAGAACTGCTTCGCCATGGATTCGCTGACGAGGACGACAGGGCGCGATGTCGCAACGTCCGCTTCGCTGAAGTCGCGGCCGCGGAGGATCGGAATACCCATCGCGCGAAGGAACTGCGGTGAAAGGACGCGTACCGACACCTCCGGCTGATGCGCCATTTCGACGGCTTCCTGTCCTTCCACCGCGACGGGCTGCATCGAGCCGCCCTGCAGCGGCAGATCGTCGGTGACGCCGGCGTACTGTACGCCAGGAACAGCACGCACGCGGCGAAGGACGTCGTCGTAAAACTGAATCTCCTCGGCCTCGTTCGTGAAATCGTTCGCCGCGACGCCGATGCGCATCGTGAGCACGTGATCCGGCTGGAATCCCGGGCTGACGCTGCGCAGGTTCCACAGCGTTCGGATCATGAGGCCAGCGCCAACGAGGAGCACGAGCGAGAGCGCGACCTCCGCGACGACCAGCACGGTTCTCGTGCGTTTTCCGCCGGCTGGCGCATCGAGCCGGCCGAATCCCTGCTTCAACGCCTCGTTCGGGTCCGATTTCGACATCCGCCATGCGGGCACGGCGCACGCAATCATGCCCGTGAGCACCGCGACCACGAACGTGAACGCCAGGACCGCTCCATCGATCCTGATGTCGTCCACTCGCGGCAGGCTCGATCCGAAGAACTTCACGACGAGCGCCGTGCCGAACTGTGCGACGATGAGGCCCAGCGCGCCGCCGACGGCCGAGACCAGCACGCCTTCCACGAGCACCTCCCGGATGATGCGCGATCGTTTGGCTCCGAACGCCGTCCGAATCGCGAGCTCTTTCCGTCTGTCGATCGTGCGCGCCAGCATCAGGTTCGCCACGTTCGCGCACGCGATCAAGAGCACGAACGCGACGGCGCCCAGCAGCATCAGGAGCGGCTTCCGGACCTCGCCGACCGTCTCTTCGCGAAGCGGCACGACCAGCGCGCCCCATCCGGCGGCGTCCGCGGGGTACTCTTCCGCGATGCGCGCCGCTATCGAGTCCAGCTGTGCCTGCGCCTGTCGCACGGTCACGCCCGTCTTCAACCGAGCGATCGCCCCCATGCTGTGCTCGCCGCGAACGGCCTTTTCCTGCGGCGTCCAGTCGAGCGGCGTCCACAGGAGCGCGTAGCCCGGCTTGTCGAACATCCGAGGCATGACACCGATGACGGTGTACGGCTCGCCATCGAGACGGATCGTTCTCCCCACGATCTGCGGGTCGCTGCCGAACTGCGTGGTCCACAGTTTGTAGGACAGGACGGCGATCCGTTCGCGTTCGGACGCGCCGTCACCTCGATCGATCGTCCGCCCAATCAAAGGAGAGACCCGGAGAACGGAGAAGAACGTGGGCTCCACCTTTGCGGCCTGCACGATCCGCGGTTCACCGCTTTCGGTCAGGCGGAAGGGCCAGAATCGGTACACAGCCGTCGACGAGAACACGGTATTCTGCCGCTCCCAGTCGAGGTAGTTCGCCGCGGACAAGGCAAAGCGCGGAACGCCCGGAAACTGCTTCTGCGGCGGCGTGTGCCACAACTGGACGAGCTGATCCGGCTCCGCGTAGGGCAGCCGCCGGAGCAGCACGCCGTTGACGATGCCGAAGATCGCGGTGTTGGCGCCGATGCCGAGAGCCAGGACAACCACGGCCGCCGCCGCAAACCCCGGCGCTTTCAGCAGGACCCGAAATGCGTACTTGAAGTCGTTGAAGAGACCAGCCATGTGTGTATTTGACGGAACCCCGGCCCGAAAGGATGGCGCCTGACCAACAACGTTGACGTCGAAACGCGGCTATGCTGCTACGTCTATGACCTGCAGTGGATTGGGGGGCTCGGCGCCATGGCTGACGCGAGTGCTCGCGGTTGCTTTCATCTCGCTCCTGGCCGATGCCTGCGCCGCGACGCCGACCCAGCCCCGCGAAACGGCTCTGCCTACGGGTCGATGGACCGGTGACGGCGCCTGCCTTACCGTGACGCTTGACGGATGTGATCTGGTGGCAGGGTGCGGGCATGGTCAGTTTCCGCCCCCCGTTGTTCGTGATGGCAGCTTTGAGGTCGATGGCACCTATCGCGTGGAGGCGGGTCCCGTCAGCATCAACCCCGCGCCGCCCGCCAGGTTTTCAGGCGTTCTGAGCAACCAGACATTGAGGCTCAGTGTGGCTCCGAGCGATCCATCGCTCCGACCCGCGTCGTACGTTCTACAACACACAAATGCGTCCGGCAAGTGCGCGGTGCCGTGCCTGTGAGCGGTCGCATTGGCTAGCCTGTTTCGTCTCCTGGCCGACACGATCGTCGCTATCCATTTCGGATTCGTGCTGTTCGTCGTGCTCGGGGGATTGCTCGTCCTGCGGTGGCCGCGAATCGCGTGGCTGCACGTTCCGTCGGCGGCGTGGGGCATTGCCGTCGAGTTTGCCGGCTGGATCTGCCCACTCACACCCCTCGAGAACCTCCTGCGCGAACGCGCTGGCATCGCCTCGTATGAGGGTGACTTCATCGAACAATACGTGATCCCCGTGCTGTACCCCGCACGCCTGACCCACGGCACGCAGATCGTGTTGGGCAGCATCGCCCTTGCGGTGAACGCGTTCGTCTACTCGCGGCTGCTGTCTCGAGGACGCTCGCGCCTGTCTGGAAAGACTTGATTTGGCCACCCGCCCGTGTCGCCGGTTGAGCCGCGGGTGACCAGCGCGCCGCTCGCGCGACAAACTTGATCGCTCGCGGGCGGGTTGGTCGGAAAACCCGATCTGATGTAATGATCGTCGGCTTGTCGCCGGATCGCCGGCGATTTCGCCGCTCCGAGCCCGGCGCTCGACATCGGTCACGGAGGAAGTCATGCGAAAGACGCCTAGTGTAGTGGCCATCGTCCTGATGGCTGGCCTCGCTCTCTCAGCGCAGCAGACCACCGAGAAACCCGCCGCGAAATCAACCGGCGGCAATCAGGAGAAGATTCGTCTCGCGATGAGCGCAGCACCGCCGGAGATCGGCAGGAATGCGACGATCGTCGAGATGAACGAAAAAGGTGAAATGACAGAGCTGCGCAAAGGAACCAATGGCTGGACGTGCATGGAGTCGGCGGGCGGCGCGGCCGGCGCGGCCGGCGCCGATCCGATGTGTCTGGATCAGCAGTGGATGAAATGGGCTGATGCCTGGATCCACAAGACCGACCCGAAGGTCGACGGCCCAGGGATTGCCTACATGCTGCGCGGCGACAAGGGCGCGAGCAACACTGACCCGTTCGCCACCGCTCAAACGGCGGACAACCAGTGGGTTGTCTCGCCACCGCACCTCATGGTCCTCGTGCCGGACACGAAGATGCTCGATTCGCTGCCGACCGATCCCGGCAAGGGCGGTCCCTGGGTGATGTGGAAGGGGACCAAATACGCCCACATCATGGTGCCTACAGCCGTCATGCCGAAACAGCCCGCCGCCACGACGAGCCCCAAGAAGTAGCGAGCGGCTGTGCCGAGGCGCCCGTGACCACGGAATCTCTTCAGCAGAAATACGCCGCCGCCCTCGATGCGCTGGTCGCGCAGATCAAGGAGGACCGCTCCATCCTCGCCGCGATCCTCTGCGGCAGCCTGTCGCACGATACCGTCTGGGAACGGTCCGACATCGACCTCGTGCTGGTCACGATTGACGATCGCAAGGTGCAGAGCGGCAGCCTGGCGCTCTACGGCGACGGCGTCAACGTTCACGCCAATCTGATTCCGCGCACCGAGTTCCGGCGGGCCATCGAGGGCTCGATGCGCAACTCGTTCATCCACTCCCTGCTCACGAAAGGACGCCTCCTCTACACGCACGACCCGACGATCGCCGATCTGTGCGCCACGCTGTCGTCGATCGGGGCGCGCGATACGGAGGTGCAGCTGCTTCGTGCGGCCACGAGTGCGCTCCCCTCGATCGACAAGGCGCACAAGTGGTTCGTGACGCGCGGCGACCTCGACTACACGGCGCTGTGGATCCTCTACGCGGCAACGCCGCTCGCGCGCATCGAGGTCATCGGCCGGCGGCTGCTCGCCGATCGCGAGGTGATCCCGCAGGCGCTGGCGCTCAACCCGGATGTCTTCAACGTGATCTACGTCGATCTGTTGAACACGAAGAAGACGCGCAAGGCGGTACAGGACGCGCTGGACGCCGTCGATCGTTACATCGCCGATCGCGAAGCATCGCTCTTCGCGACCGTCATCGATTATCTCCGCGAGGCCGGCGAGGCGCGGTCGGCGACCGACATCGACGCTCACTTCACGCGCAATCTCGACGTCCCGTGTGTGATCGCCGCCTGTGAATACCTGGCCGACCGCGGCATCGTCGGCAAGGTATCCGCACCGGTGCACCTGACGAAGAAGAGCCACGTGCAGGTGCAGGAGCTCGCCTTTTATCTCGCCGGCGCACGGGATGCGTTCTAGGCGGGCGCGCGCCGTCATCGCGCGCACGACGGTGGGCGTTCAGGGCGCGCGCGTCCACAACCTGAAGAACATCTCGGTCGAGATCCCGCGCGACAGCCTCGTCGTGATCACGGGCCTTTCGGGATCCGGAAAATCCAGCCTCGCCTTCGACACGATCTACGCCGAGGGGCAGCGCCGTTACATGGAATCGCTCTCCAGCTACGCGAAGCGGTTCGTCGCGCAGGTCGCCAGGCCGGACGTCGATTTCGTCTATGGCCTGTCGCCGGTCATTTCCATCGAGCAGAAAACGCTCATCAGCAACCCGCGCTCGACCGTCGGGACGATGACGGATATCGCGAGCTACCTGAATCTCCTGTACGCGACGATCGGACGCGCGCACTGCCCGCGAACGGGCGAGCCCGTGCCGACGCGCACGGCGAGCCAGATCGTCGAGGCCATCCTGTCGCTGCCCGACGGCGCCGAGATCGAGCTGCGCGCGCCCGTGTTCAAGGTGTACGGCGAGGATCTCGAGTTCGTGTTCACCGACATCCGCAAGAAAGGATGCCGCCGGCTCATTGTCGACGGCCACCCGATCGATCTCTCGGCCGAGGTCACGCTCGACGAAGAATCCGTGCACGACATGGATGCCGTCGTCGATCGCTTCGTCGTCAGCCGGAAGCACGAAAAGGCAATCAAGGCGGGCGTCGCGGCAACGCTGCTGGTGGGCGACGGGCTGCTCCAGGCGCACATCGTCAAAGGGGCGGCGCGTGCGGAGCAGCAACGCTTCTACGACGCGCTGAGCAGCAAGACGCATCACTTCGTGTACGGAGAAATCGCGCCCGAGTACTTCGTCTTCAACAACCCGGAGAGCGCGTGCCGCACGTGCGGCGGCCTCGGCGTCGACAAGCTGACGCATCCCGAACTGCTCGTTCCCGACCCGCAGCGGAGCATTCTCGGCGGCTGCTTCGTCCGTGAAGCGTTCAGGTACAACCCCGATACGTGGGACGGCCGGATGATGTACAGCCTCTCGCAGGCGATCGGGTTTCCGCTCGACAGCCCCTGGCGCGATCTCCCCCAGTCCGTCCGCGACGCAATCCTCTACGGCATCGAGAAGAAGGTTCCGATCCTCAGGCCGCCCGACGCGAAGATGCGGCGCGAGGAGCACGAAGGACGCGAGGTCGGCTTTGGCGGGCTCGCGCGGCGTATCGAGCGGCACTACCGTCGATACCGGCAGCGCGGCGAAGCGAACTCGCGGATGGAAGAGTGGCTCGACAAGGTCATGGTCGAGCGCACGTGCCCCGATTGCAACGGCGCGCGGCTGCGCGCCACGCGGCTGACCTTCGAGATCGCCGACAAGACGCTCTACGACATGGGCCAGCTCCATTTCGACGAGCTGTACGAGTTCCTCGGCACGATCAAGCCGTCGGGCCGCGGCGGGGACGCCGGACGGCAGATCCTGAAGGAGATTCGCGGCCGGCTCGAGCTGCTGCTCGGCATCGGCCTCGACTACCTGAACTTCAACCGCCGCTCCAGCACGCTCTCGGGCGGCGAATCGCAGCGCATCCGTCTGTCGACCCAGATCGGATCCGGCCTGATGGGGATGCTCTACGTCCTCGACGAGCCGAGCATCGGCCTGCATCCGAAGGACAACGTCAAGATGATCGCGACGCTCGAGAGCCTGCGCGACATCGGCAACACCGTGCTCGTCGTCGAACACGACGAGGACACCATCCGCGCCGCCGACCACATCGTCGAGATGGGCCCCGGGCCCGGCGTCCACGGGGGCCAGGTCGTCGTGGAGGGGACTATCGACAGCGTGCTGAAGTGCAGGACGTCGCCCACGGGACAGTTCCTGTC
>JAICSD010000344.1 GCA_025937075.1 Vicinamibacteria bacterium
AGTTCCTCAAAGGCGAGATCGAAAACATCCCGCTGCCAGACGATTCGGTCGACGTCGTGATTTCCAACTGCGTCATCAATCTGTCCGGCGACAAGGACCGCGTCCTCGCGGAGGCCTTCCGCGTGCTCAAGCCCGGCGGCCGCTTTGCCGTGTCGGACGTCGTCACACGTGGCGGTGACGTGCCGGATACCGTGCGCCGCAGCATGGAGTTGTGGATCGGGTGCGTCGCCGGTGCGCTCGAGGAGAGCGCGTATCGCGAGAAGCTTGCGAACGCGGGGTTCGAAGACGTCGGCGTCGAACCGACACGGATCTATCGGGCCGAGGACGCGAAGCAGTTCCTCGCGGGCGCCGGGCTGAGCGGCGACGACGTGCTGGCGCAGGTCGACGGGCGGTTCATGAGCGCGTTCGTTCGCGCGGTCAAACCGGTTCAGAAGAAAAGCTGTTGCGCGCCTTCATGTTGCGCGTGACCGTCTTCACGCCGCACGCCGCACGCCGCACGCCGCACGCCGCTCACCGCCGATCGCCAAACGCAAGCTGTGACCGGAACACGATGGCGTGCTCGGCGGGACGCGCGTCGTTGCCTTCAAACGTCGTCTGCTCCCAGGTCGCGTAGAACTTTACGAACGGGTTCAGGATCCAGTTGGCGCCGACGGTGACTTGCCGCGCCTCACGACTTGCCCCCGGCGCAGCGAGCCCGAGGTCGAACGCGTCACGATCGATCGTCAGCGCGCTGTAGCGCGCGACGATCTGCAGCGCGCCCCATTCGTGGTTCTGGGGATCGAAGTCGTGGATCGGGTGAATCATCGCCGGCGAACCGGTCTCGCCGGTCAGCAGCCATGACCCGCTGAGGTCCCACGCGTGATTGCTCACCTCTGCGGCGCCCCGCGAACCCGCGACGGCCTGCGTCGATCGCACGTACTCCGCGAAACCGCCGAACGGCCCGCGGTAATAGAAGACGGCTGGCGCGACGCGCGTGTGTTTCCCGTCGGCGGTCGCGCCCGCATACGCAAAGAACGTCTGCTGGACCGACGTCGCGAAGGACGGGAGCGGACCTCTGGACGAACCGGCGCTCGCGCCGACGTGCACGCCGAGGCCGTGCAGCGGGGACGCGGCGCCGAACGGCTGCGCGATGACACGTCCGGCGAGGTCCTTCGCGTCGTTCGTGTCGACGTCGGTCGAACTGCTGGTGCCGTCTGGGATCCCGTTGTAGAGGCCCACCGCGTACGACAGTGTCGCGGCCGCGACCTCGCCCTGCACACTGACGCCGATGTCCCGATTCGGAACGAGCGCCGACGCGAGCGAACGCTCGGGAAAGAGCAGGTACGGATCGCTCAGCAGCAGCTCGTAGCCGATCGGCGTTTTGTCCTTCCCGATGCGGACGTGGAACATCGGCGAGAACAGGATCCCGATGTTGGCGTCCTGCACGACCGCCTTGCCGTTGCCGAAATCGGGAACGAGCTTGAAATCGAAATAGTGTGCGAGCCGTCCGGTGAACATCGGCCGCGCCTTGCGCACGATGAATGTGTCGGTGATCGGCGCGGGATCGTCCGTCGAGAATCGCCCGTCCACTTGCGAGACCATCCCGAACGTCAGCCGGTTGCGGCCGTCCGCGGATTGAATGAAGAACCCGCCGTCGAAACCGGTCACCACAGCCGGCGGCGGCGCGGGAGGCGATGAACTCGCGCTCTGTGCCGCACCCGGCGCGGCAGCGGCCAGCAGCACCATCAGCATCCACACCACAGCCCGGACGAACACGTACACGCTCCTTCTATCCTATATAGCCAAAGGATCCGACGCGCGGGTGGACGCCGCAAAACCCCGCGACATCGTAACCGTCGTCCTTGTTGGGCGACGGATAGAAGGGAAGGAGCCAGAGGCAGGTGACGCCGAGGCCAGGTAGGGCAGCCGCTCTGTCAGCTCCGGAAAATCGCGGATGCCGTCGCCGTTGGAGTCGAGGTACGCCTCGACATTGAGGCAATAAATGACGGCGTCCTTGTACCAGAGGTCGTGAATCACGCACGGTCGCTGGAGCAAGGGATGTGCCGTGCTCAGCCGGCTGACCGCTGTTCGGCGCGTATCCGTTTCGTCAGCACGCGGGCGTAACCGCGGAAGTCGAGGGCGTCATAAAGGCGTCTGGCGTCCACGTTGCGCTCGAGGACGCCGAGGCGAATTTCGCGCACGCCACGCGCCGCTACGAACGACTCCGCCGCGTCCATCAGCCGTCGCGCGATACCGCGTCGCCGCCAGGCGGCCGCGACGAACACGTCGTGCACGAACGCGTGCCGGTCGGGGTTGTCCGGCCCGCCGCGTTTGTCGCTGACGATGCAGATGAACCCCGCGAGCGCCTCGCCCTGCGCCGCGACGAAGATCGCGCCGTCGTGCGCCGCACACTCGTCGCGCAGGTATCGCAGGTACTCGGCGGCGATGTCGCTGCCGGCCGGCCAGTCGGGTTCGAGCGCGCGATGGTAGTCCTGATGGTCCGCGATCAACGCGAGGAGCTGGCGGTCATCGTCTCGCGTCGCGGCTCGGATCTGCACGTCGTCCACAGTCACTCCGATGCCAGTATGGCGCACGAAAGGAGCGCCGATCCCACGCGCTATCCCCAACGCATCATTCAGTGGCTACAATGTCCGGAACGCGGGGGCAGGGAGGCGCAGGATGGCGGAGTCATTTCTCGTCGTCGTGCTCGGCGCGTCGGCAGGCGGCATCGGCAGTGTGACCATCCATGAACGCAGACACGCTGAGTCGCTATCGGCTGCTCGAACGGATCGGCGCCGGAGGCATGGGCGAAGTGTGGAAGGCCCACGACGGCAAGCTCGATCGCCTCGTCGCCGTCAAAGTACTGCTGCGCGGCGCGCTCGGGTGCCTCGGCGACGACACCGGCCGCGAGCGATTCCGGCGTGAGGCGCTGACGCTCTCCCGGTTGTCGCATGCCGGGATCGCGACCCTGTTTGACTTCGACGCGGACGGGGATCGCCAGTTTCTCGTCATGGAATTCGTGGCGGGCGGCACGCTCGAGGCGCGGCTGCGAGAGGGGCCGCTGCCGCTCGTGCAGATCCAGTCGCTTGGCGCCGAGATCGCCGACGCGCTGGAGGACGCGCACCGCCACGGCGTCCTGCATCGCGACCTGAAGCCGGGGAATATTGCGCTGACGACGGATGGGCGGGCGAAGATCCTGGACTTCGGCCTCGCGCTGCTCCTGTCAGCCGACGCGGTGACGGGCCGGCTGACCCACGCGGGCACTGTCATGGGTTCGCTGGCGTACATGGCGCCCGAACAACTCGCGGGCGAGGCAGAAGACCCGCGAACGGACGTCTACGCGCTTGGCGTGACGCTGTTCGAGATCGCCACAGGACAGCGGCCGTTTGCCCAGGAGCGGCCGCAGGCGCTGATGTTCGCGATCATCAATACGCCGGCCCCTTCATTGCGATCGCTACGGCCGGAAGCGACCGCCGAGTTCGACCGTCTGATTGCGAGCTGTCTCGAGAAGGACCGCTGGCGCCGGCCTGTTTCGGCAGCGGCCGTCGCGGACGCGTTGCGGCGGCTGCCCGCCGAGGGCTCGATCCAGCCTTCGCCTGCCGCGACGCGGGGCACAATCCGCGGCATCGCCGTCCTGCCGTTTCGCAACATGTCGCAGGATCCGACACAGGAATATTTCGGCGATGGCCTGACCGAGGCGGTGATCTCTGAACTGGCCCGCATCAGGGCCTTGCGCGTCATCTCGAGGACCTCCGCGATGCAGTACAAAGGCAGCGCGCTGTCGCTCCCGGAGATCGCCAGGGAGCTGAACGTGGAGGCGATTCTCGAAGGCTCCGCGCAACTCGTCGGCGAGCGTGTGCGGCTGAATGTCCAGCTCGTCGCTGCGCGCACGGACGAAACGCTGTGGGCCGATCGGTACGACCGACAGCTCGAGGACGTCCTCGGCCTGCAACGCGAACTCGCTGAAACGGTCGCCCGCGAGATCGCGGTGCAGCTGACTCCGAGCGAGGTGACACAGCTCGCGCGCCGTCACGTCGTGAACCCGGCGGCGCATCTCGAATATCTCAAGGGACGCCACTCATCGTGGGGCGGATCGCCCGAAGGGGTCGATCTCGGCCTCCGTCACGTGAGGCGAGCCCTCGAACTCGATCCCGACTTCGCCGCGGGGTGGTCGGCCCTCGCCGATTGCCACATCATTCGCGCGACGCGAGGGATGGCGCCCGCGGCGGAAGCCGCGGCGGAGGCCACGGCGGCCGCCCGACGGGCCCTCGACCTCGATCCCTTCCTCGCCGATGCTCACGTGTCCCTCGGCGTCGTCCAGATGCACACGGGAGACCTGCACGGGGGCATCCGCTCCCTGCGCCATGCCATCGAACTGAACCCGGCTCTCGCGCTCGCGCACAACATGCTGGCGCGCGCGCTGTCCTCGTTCGAGAGACACGAGGAAGCGCTGGTCGCCGCACAGACCTCGGTCAGTCTGGATCCGCTCGCGGTCATGCTGCACACGATCCTCGCCGACGTGTACTACTTCGCGCGCCAGTACGAGAAGGCGGTGGTGTCGTATCGCATGGCCCTCGAGCTCGACCCCCGTTTCGCCAGCGCGCATACCGACCTCGCGCGCGCGCTCGAAGCGCTTGGACGCTTTGGCGAGGCTCGCGCGGCATACGAGACTGGACGACGTTTGTCCGGTGGCATTGCCGGCCCTTCGTTCGGGCTTGCGCATCTCGAGGCCGCAGCCGGTAACGTTGCGGAGGCGCGGCGCATTCTCGGCGGGCTCACGACGGCGCGAGGGCAGCGTGTCGTCTCGGCATGGGGAATCGGCGCCGTCCACGCAAGCCTTGGTGACATCGACGAGGCGTATCGCTGGCTGGAGATTGCCGTGCAGGAGAAGGCGTCTGGGCTGATCCTGCTCCGCGTGCATCCTCGTCTCGATCCGATTCGATCCGACGCGCGCTACTGGCCGCTCGTCCGCCGCGTGGGTCTCGACGATGACACGATCGCGGATCGCTGATCGCCCGGCAGGCCTCCTCGCCCAGGCTTCGGCGGCCCTGCCTCTTTGAGCCATCTCGCCTACGCTTCAATCAGGTCGATGCCGAGATGCGAGACTCTCGGCTTGTCTTTGATGCGTCCCACCGCGTA
>JAICSD010000167.1 GCA_025937075.1 Vicinamibacteria bacterium
CACAAGGAGCTCTTGGTCATCTTGTGTAGTGGCCTCATGGCCGATTGTAGGGCGGCCCTTTCCGGATCAACGACGCAATTCCACAACTACCAATGACACAAGGAGCTCTGGGTCATCTTGTGTAGTGGCCTCATGGCCGATGTAGGGCGGCCCTTTATGGGCCGCCTCACTGCTCGCGCAGCACCCGTACCGGATCGATCCGGGCCGCGCGACGCGCGGGCAGCCAGCCCGCGAGCAGCCCGACACCGACAAGCAGCGCCGCCGCTGACACGAACGTCGCGGCATCGCGCGGACCGAGACCAAACAGCAGCGTTGCCAGGAAGCGCGACGCCCACCAACTGACTGCCAGTCCGGCGCCAACGCCGACCGCCAGGAGCGCGACCAGCCGGATCAGGACCAGCCTGATGACGCGCGACGGGTCCGCGCCGAGCGCCATTCGGACGCCGATTTCCGAACGGCGGCGATTCACGCCGTACGACGTCACTCCGTAGAGGCCGACCGCGGCCAGCACGAGCGCCAGTGCTCCGAACAGCGCGCCGAGCATTGCGATCAGGCGCTCCTGCCGCATGGACGCGCGAAGCTGGCGCGATACGGGGTGCGTCGTGAAAGTGACGGCCGGGTCCGTGCGCGCAATCGCCGTCGAGAGATCGTGCGTCAGGGCCTCCGGCACGCCGCCCGCCGCGCGGGCGGTCAGCACGATGCTTCCACCGACATCCTCGAGTTGCGCGAGAGGTGCGTAGAGCAACGGCTGAAGACCGGCGCGCTGTGAGCGGTAAATGGAGTCGTTGACGACGCCAATCACGCGACAGGGAATGCTCGTCAGTCCTTCGAGCGACGTTCGGATTTCGCGGCCGACCGCCGGACCATCGGGAAACAGCCGATGCGCCAGAAGCTCGCTGAGCACGACGACCTTCGGCGCGCCCTTGACGTCACGATCATCGAAGCCTCGCCCGGCGACCAGACGAATCCCGAATGTCTGGAACCATTCGGGCGAGACGACATTCACCCACGGCGTCCGTTCCCGCCGCGTCAACTGCGGCGAGTCGGGCGGCTGCTCGATCACCGTGTTCCAGGCCATGTTCCCGCCCGGATTGAGGATGGACACCGCCGCCGCCGACACACCGGGGGTGGCCGCGGCGGCCTCGCGGAGCCTCGTGAACAGCTCGAGTCGGGCATCGCGGCCCTCCGTACGATCGGCGTCGATGTCCGCGGACAGCAGCGGAGATGCGTCGAAGCCAACCGGCGCATGCACGAGCGCATTCAGCGTTCGCACGAGCAGCGCCGCGGCGACGACGAGCGTCAGCGACAGCGCGACCTGTGCGGCGACCAGCAGGTTGCGGATCCCGAATTTCCGCTCGCCGGCGACCGTCCGGGTCTGCTCTTTGATGGCGTCCTGGGGTGCGACGCCGCTGACTCCGAAGACGGGCGCCAGGCCAAATATGAGGGTCGTCGCGGCCGCTACTGCAGCCGTGAACGCAATCACGCGCCAGTCGTTCGACAGATCCAGCGCAACGACACTACGGTCGCTGGACAACTGCGCGACCAGCAGCGCGCCGCCCCCGCGCGCGACCGCGAGCCCCAACAGGCCACCGGAGAACGCGAGAATCGCGCTCTCGATGAGAAGCTGCTTGGCCAAACGCCAACGCGTGGCCCCGAGCGCCAGCCTGACGCTCAGCTCATGCCGGCGCGCGGCGGCCCTGGCGAGGAGCAGGTTCGCGAGGTTCGCGCACGCAATCAGCAGCACGGCGCCAACGACGGCGAGGACGACTTTCAGGGGCGTGAGATAGCTTCGCCGAAGATCCGACTCGCCGGTCGCCGCCGGGATCAGCTTGAACGGCGCGGTCAAGTACTGCTCGCTCTCCTTCGCGGGCCAGTCCTGCGGCATCGTCGCTTCGCGGATCGCTGGCTGTAGTGCGTCGAGGCGCGCCGTGGCCTGCTCGACGGTGTCTCCGGCACGCAGCCGCGCCATGATTTCGAGCCACCACGTCGAACGCCCGTTCAGCACGCGGCTGCCGTTCGGGCCGAGCGTGCGCACGCCGACAGGCACGATGACGTCTGCCCTGCGCCCCACGTCGGGTCCCATGAACGAGGGCGGCATCACGCCGATGACGGTGACTGCGATTCCATCGACGGAAAGCTGCCGCCCGACCACGTCCCTGCCGCCGCCAAAGCGCCGCTGCCAGAACGTGTGACTGATGACGGCCACAGGACCGTCCGGTCCTCCGCCGCGCCGGTCGTCTGCGCTGGTAAACGGCCGTCCGAGTTCCGTGGATACGCCCAGCACCTCGAACATGCCGCCGCTGGCCCAGGCGCCGTCCACGAGATCCGTCGCACCGCGCGGGGACAGATTGAACTCCGTCGCGCTCCACGCGAACGCATCCTCGAACAGCTCATGGCGATGAGCCTGAATCTGCTCCCAGATCGGATTCGTCCAGGTGCCATCGTCGATGACAGCGAGGCGTCCCGGGTCGCGTACCGGCAGCGTTTTGAAGACGAGGCTGTTCAAGATCGAGAAGAGTGCGGCGTTTGCGCCGATGCCGAGCGCCAGCGAGACCACGGCAATCGCGGTCACGACCGGCGTCGCCCTGAGGGAGCGGAGCGCGTCGCGGACATCGACGGTGAAGAAGCCCTTCATTGATGACCCTCCTCGCGTGAAACGGGACGCGTGGAACAGTGCGGCGTCGGCAAACGCGCCGACCCAGAAGGCAAACACGTGCAGTGAGCCTCGCGCCTGCGCAGCCGAGTACTCGCGCTCGAGCGCGTCGCGCAGACCCGTTCGGAACCGTGCACGGACGCCTGTGGGATAGCAGCGCAGCACCAGAGACGTCAGCCGGCCACCGTTCGTGGATTGAGAAGCCATATGCGGATCGTGCGGCGCAGCCGTCAGTGCGACGGGAATGCGGCGAGGAGTGCGCCGAGCCGGCGCCGCTCGATCGCGAGCGCCTCGCGTCCGGCCTCGGTGAGCTGGTAGTACGCGCCGCGGCGCGGGTCGTCATCGGCGGGCCGCCCGGGCGATTCGATGATCCAGCCGGCGTCGATAAGCCGTGCAAGATGCCGGTAGAACGATCCGGTGCGCAAGGGGACCGCGCCGCCGCTCAACTCGCGGACGGCCTGCATGATCGCGTAGCCATGGCGATCCTCGTCCACAAGCGCAAGGAGGATGTACAGGACTGGCGCCTTGAGCGGCTGACATATGTCCATTATGGATATGTCCATTATAGACGATCGTGAGACGGGAACAGCAGGCTGTCGGTTTACGTCTATCTGGACTAGGCATAGCGTAAAATAGTGTTCCCATGAGCGACTCGTCCCGAGATCTCTTCCCCGGCGCGCTCGAGATGATGATCCTGCGCACGGTGGCGCGGCAGCCGCTGCACGGCTACGCGCTGGCGCAGCACATCCAGCGCACGTCCAACGAACTCCTCGCGGTTGAAGAGGGATCGCTGTATCCCGCACTCCAGCGGATGCTGAAGGCCCGGCTGCTCAGCGCCGAGTGGCGCCTCTCGAGCACCGGACGACGAGTTCGCGTCTACGAGATCACCTCGGCGGGACGCGAGCACCTGGAGCGCGAGGTCTCCAGGTTCGAGCGCATGCTGGAAGGCATTCGCCTCGTTCTCGGGCCGGCGGACCCGGCAGCGTCATGAAGTCACTCTGGCGGCGGAGCACCGACGCGGACATCTCAGAAGAGATCCGGCAGCACCTCGACGAGGCGATCGACGATCTCGTGGCGCGCGGGATGCCGCGCCGGGAGGCGGAAGCCGCCGCGCGGCGCCAGTTCGGCAACGTCACGCTGATCCAGGAACGGAGCCGTGAGGTGTGGCGCTGGCGCATCGTGTCCGACTTCGCGGCCGACGTTCGCTACGCGCTGCGCCAGATGCTCCGCGCGCCCGGGTTTGCAGCCGCGGCCATTGCCACGCTCGCGCTCGGTATCGGCGCGACGACCACCATCTTCAGCATTGCCAACGCCGCGCTCTTCAACCCTCTGCCGTTCCCTCATCGGAGCGCCTGGTGACGTTGAACGAGATCGTGCCGCTCATCGCCGATCGGCCCATTCGATTGCCGGCGCCGGATCTTGTCGACTACGAATCGCACTCGCACTCGTTCGATGCCGTCGGCGGCTGGACGCCGCGCACGTTCGAATTGTCCGGCGGCACGGAATCGGAGCGCGTCCAGGGAGCGCGCGCCACCTCGTCGCTTTTCGACGTGCTCGGCGTCGCCCCGGCGCTTGGACGCACGTATTCGGCATCTGACGATCGCGATGCGGTCCCGGTGTGCGTCATCAGTGACGGGCTGTGGCGGCGCTGGTTCGGCGGCGATCCGGCGGCGCTCGGACAGACCGTGCATCTCGATCGGCAGCCGTACCGCGTCATCGGCGTGATGCCGCGGGAGTTCGCGTATCCGCCTCGGGGGACGGATTCGGACGCGGCGACGGATGTCTGGGTGCCGATGTCGTTCACTCCCAAGGAGCGGAACGCGCGCGCCGACAACTGGGATTACAACGGCGTCGCGCGAATGAAACCCGGCGTCACGCCGGCGCAGGCGAGCGCGGACGTGAACGCGATCGCCGCACAGATCGCCAGCAATCTCGGGGCGGACGACGGGCGCGGCCACGCGTTTACGTTCAGCGCGGTCGCGCGTCCGCTCGCGCCGCAGGTGTCCGGCCGCGTGCGTCCGCTCGTCGGCGCGCTCGCGGGAGCGGTCGCGTGCCTGCTGCTCATCGCGTGCGTCAACGTCGCCAACCTGCTGCTCGCCCGCGGAGCACACCGGCAGCGCGAGATGTCGGTGCGCGCAGCGCTGGGCGCCGGACGGGCGCGTCTCCTGCGTCAGTTGCTGACAGAAGCGCTGCTGCTGTCGCTCATCTCCGCCGGTGCGGGCGCCGCGATCGCTTTGTGGATGACGGCTGCGCTCGGCCGCGTTCTCCCGTCGCGCTTCGCGCTGCTCGCGGCCGCACACGTGAACGGCGCCGCCCTCGCATTCGCGGTTGCGCTCGCGGCATGCACGACGCTCCTGGCGGGCATCATCCCGGCCATCGCAGGCGCCGCAAGCGGCCGAGCGGCATCGCTCAATATCCGGACCGAGGTGGGCAGTTCGACGCTGCGCCGCGTCCGCTCGGCTCTCGTCATCGTCGAAATCGCGCTGGCGCTCATGCTGCTCGTCGGTGCGGGACTGCTCGCACGGACCTTTCACGATTTGCTCCAGACGAGCGGCGGGTTCCAACCGGAGAGCGCGGCCTCTGCATCGATCAGCCTGCCGCAGCAGGCCTATCCGGATCGCGAACGTGAGCGGCAGTTGTACCGCGACCTCATCGCTCGTCTGCACGGCGGCGGGATCACGTTTGCCGGCGTCGGCTCTACGCTGCCGCTGTCGGGCCGCCGGAGTGAACGGACCTTCTGGCCCGAAGGATACGTCGCGGCGCCGAACGCCGGATTCAACATCGCAGGCCTGTGCACCGTCAGCGCGGAGTATCTGCAGGCCATCGGCGCCTTTCTCCGCGCCGGTCGCCTGTTCACGCCGCAGGACGACGCGAACGCTGCCCCCGTGGCGATCATCAGCACCTCGCTGGCGCAGCAGTACTGGCCGGGTCGCGATCCGATTGGCAGGCGCGTGAAGTGGGGCGGGGCCGATTCGTCGAGCGACTGGCTCACGGTCGTCGGGGTCGTCGCCGATCTCAAGCAGGATTCGCTGGACGCTCCGGGTGCCTTGCAGATCTTCGTACCCGTCGACCAACTGGAGCACTCGATCGTCGAGCCGCTTCGCGACGAATTCACCGTCCGCCAGCTTCGGTCGATGTACGTCGTCGTGCGAGGGCGAGCGTCCGATGACGCAATGACGGCCCGCCTGCGGCAGACGATTCGATCGCTCGATCCGAGCCTTGCGATCGCGGATGCAGGACCGCTGTCCAATACGGTCGCCGGATCGGCAGCGCCTCAGCGATTCAATCTGCTGCTGATGGGCGGGGTCGCCTTCATGGCGCTGCTGCTGGCGATCGTAGGGCTTTACGGATTGATCTCGTACTCGGTCGCGCAGCGATCGAGGGAGATTGGCGTGCGCATGGCGATGGGGGCCGCCGCAGGCCAGGTCACGCGCATGATCGTGAAGGAGGGCTTGACCCTCGCGGCCGCGGGCGCGGCGTGCGGCGCCCTGGGTGCTGCGGCGCTCGCGCCGACGCTTCGGTCGCTTCTTTACGGCGTCCGGCCGCTGGATCCAATGACGTTCGCGATCGTCACCGCGGTGCTGCTCGTCGTCGCGGCGGCGGCGACCTATGTGCCCGCCCGTCGCGTGACCGCGATCGATCCGGCGACGACGCTCCGATCGGAGTAAGCCCATCGCCCATCGCCCATCGCCCATCGCGAAACGGGTATATTGGGATCGACGTCTGCCCCCCCTTCCTACTAGGTTGTTATGCACCGGATTGCCACATTCGCCTCTCTCGCTTCGCTTCTCGTCCTTACGGTTCCCGCCGCCGCTCAGAAGATCAAGGTTTCGACGATGTCGGTGCCGGTGTACGTCACCGTCCTCGATCAGACGAAGCGCCTCGTCCCGGACCTGCAGCAGGACGACTTCGAAGTCCTCGACAACGGAAAGCCGCAGCAGATCACCGTCTTCGAAAACAAGCCGACGCCGATCACGACGACCGTCATGATCGACACGAGCGGCAGCATGACGACCGCGCTCGATCTCGTGAAGCAGGGGGCCGAACAGTTCCTCCTCCGGCTTCTCCCCTCGGATCAGGCGCAGGTGGGGGCGTTCAACGACAAGATCGAGTTCCACCCGGAATCGTCGTTCAGCAGCAACCGCGACGAGCTCGTGCGCTCGTTGAGGGACCTCGATTTCGGGTATCCGACGCGCCTCTACGATGCGGTCGACGAGAGCATCACCCATCTCGAGAACGTCGACGGACGCAAAGTCGTGGTGGTCTTCACCGACGGCGATGACACGGCCAGCAAGGTGGGGCTCGGGAAGGTGATGGATCGCGCGCGCGAGAAGGACGTGATGGTGTATGCGATCGGGCTGGTGAACGACTACTTCAATGGGCAGCAGCGCGTGCGGAGCCAGCCCGACAAGGGCCTGAAAAAGCTGGCGGAGGAGACAGGCGGCGGCTACTTCGAATTGAAGCGCACCGCCGACCTGAACGAGACGTTCACGCGCGTGGCCGAGGAACTGCACAGCCAGTACGTCCTGGGCTTTTCACCCGAGACGCTGGACGGCAAGGTCCACAAGCTCGATGTGCGTGTGAAGAAGGCGGGCATGACCGCTCGCGCCCGCAAGTCGTACCTGGCGACGGCAGCATCCGGGTCGTAATCGGCGCCGTGCGGCGCCAGCCCCGGCCGTCGCGGGTCAATTACACGAATACCACCGCGATGATCGTCACCGCGAGCAGGAGCGCCACCAGGCGTTCCGCATTGCTCGAAATGTCCCAGTCGAGATACATGCTCGTGTCCGTCCTTTCTAGCAATTAGACGGAAGCGCCCCGGTTTCGGTTTACCATTTCGCATCTCATGACAGCCGACCGGCGCGCCGACGTGACGGCGCGCGCACTGGTAACCCTGGGGGCGCTGCTGCCGTACTGGCGGCTCCTTTCGTTCAACACGCTCTTCGTCACCGACGACGGGTTTGCCTCGGACATCTTCAATGGAGAGCTTCCTGGGCGGGTGCTGATCAGCCGCATGCTGCTCCACGGACAGCTGCCGGTCTGGACGTCGAAGCTGTGCTCGGGGATGCCGCTGGCCGGCGCGCCGGCGGATCCGATCGGGCTCGCGCTGTTTACGTTTCTCCCGACCGCAGGGGCGCTCGACGCATTCGTGATCGTCTTGCTGCTGATCGCGGCGCACGGCACGTATTGGCTGGCGCGGCGCTTCGGCGCCGATCGCACCGGAGCGGTACTCGCAGGGATCGCGTTCGCGGGCTGCGGGTACATCGCTGCGCAGTTGAAGCACCTCGGCATCGTGTCGACGATCGTCTGGCTGCCGATTGGACTGGCGATTCTCGATCGCGCGCTCAGTGAGCCCGACGCGACGCCCACCGTCTCGCGCGCGCCGACGCCCACGCTGACTCTGCCGCGCCGCGCGCTGTGGTTAGCCGCCTTCGCCGCCGTCTTTGCCGAGCAGGTGCTTTGCGGATTTCCGCAATCCGCGTACATCAGCGGTCTCGTGTACGCCTGTTTTGCGCTTTATCGGGTGCTGGTCAGCGTACGTCACGGGCTTCGCTGGCGCGACGCCATCGCCCTTCTCGCCGGTGTGGGGCTCGCGGCTGCCGTTGCAGGCGCGATCGGCGGCATCGTCCTGCTGCCGTTAGCCGCGCTCGGCGCGGTCTCCGATCGCGCGGAAGCGCTCGGGTGGGACTGGTCGACGCGATTGGCTTACTGGCCGCCGAACATCATGACGTTCGTCCGTCCCTACTTTTTCGGTTTTATAGGGAACGGCACGTACCGAGGCGACTCGATCTACTGGGAAGACTACGGCTACCTCGGCCTGCTGCCGTTCGTGTTCGGCTGTTACGCAGTCGTTGTCGGCCGTCGCAAGCCCACCGTGCTCTTCTTGATCGCGCTGACCGTTCTCGCGTACTTCTGCGTGCTCGGCCGCGCCACGCCTGTCTTTCATGCGATTTATGTGGCCGTTCCCGGGATGAAGACATTCCGGTTCCCCACGCGGTTTCTGATCGTCGTGGAGCTGGGGCTCGCGCTGCTG
>JAICSD010000308.1 GCA_025937075.1 Vicinamibacteria bacterium
AGAAGGCGGTCCCGCCGGCCGACGCGTTCGGGACGCCGAGCGAACCCACTCCGCTCAGGAGCTGCATCAGGAACCAGATGCCGAGGAAAAAGATCGCGGGGATCTCCACGACGTCGAAGAACAGGAAGACGAAGATGGCGGTGAGGACGCGCGACTCCGGGTACAAGACGAAGTACGCGCCCATGACCCCGGCGATCGCGCCGCTCGCGCCCACCATCGGCACGGCCGAGTACGGGTTGACCGCGAACTGCACGATGGCCGCGGCGCAACCCCCAGCGAGATAAAAGAACACGAACGGAACGTGGCCGAGCCGATCCTCGACGTTGTCGCCGAAGATCCAGAGGTAGAGCATGTTCCCGATCACGTGCATCCAGCCGCCGTGCAGGAACATGCTGGTCAAGACATTGGTCCACGTGAAGTAGGCAGGAATCAGCGCGTACTGAATGACGAACGCCTCGAGCGCGCGCTGCGGCAGCGTGACCTGATGGAGGAATACCAGCGCGTTGATGACGATGAGTCCGACGGTGATGAAGGGCTTTGTTCGCGACGGAATGACGTCGCTGATGGGGAACACCTAATGAGTATAGTGTTGGGGCTATAATTCGGATGTGTCCACCACGCGTGGGCGGCGGATGGGCTTTCTGCCCCAGACCCTGGCAGCGGCATACATCCTCGCGCTCGCCGCGCTGCCATTCGGCCATCACGATCTGCTGTGCCACCTGAAATCCAGCACGCACTGCACGACGTGTCTGGCCGGCACGTCGGCGGACGACACCAGCGCTCAACCCGCGATCCCGGCGATCGTGCTCGCGGATGCCGGCCGGGCCATGATCCTGCCGCCGTTCGCGGCGCATTCGTGCGTTCCCACGCTTTCGGCGGGGCGTTCGCCGCCACCCTCCTCGCAGTTGCTTTCCTTCTAGAACTGTCAGCCGCGTCCGGCTGACGCAGGAAAGACCTGACGGTTTTCCCGCCCGACCGGGCGAGGAGGTGGTCGTGTTGTATTCATGTCGCGCGACGACGGTGATGGCTGTACTGGCCGCCGTCGGTGCCGCGCTCCCGGCCGCGGCGCAGTCGCCCGCGCCGGTTCCGGCTCTCCCAGCGGCACAGGGGCCGCCCGCCGCGACAGCGGCGGACATTCGCGCCGAGCTCGATCGCTTGCGGCAGGAGTTCGAAACGGTTCGCGATTCATATGGCGCGCGGTTGAACGCGCTCGAGGCGAAGCTCGCCGCGATCGAAGGGGGAACCGCAGCGGCTCCCGCGCAGGCACCTGCTCCGTCGGCAACACCGCCGCCGCAGACCGCGGCGGCCGCGCCGCCCCCGGAGGCCGCGCCCGGACAGCAGCCGCCGTCGGGTGGGGCGCAGGTTCCCGCAGGCGCGGCCGGCGCCGGCGGCCCGGAAGGACAGCTTCCGGTGTACGGAAATGTCTCGGCGCTGTCGAAGGTATTCAATCCCGACATGGCGGTCATTGGCAACTTCGTCGGCGCGGCCGGATCGAACACGATCAATCCGCGTCCGGCTATGCAGCTCGATGAAGCGGAGGCGAGCTTCCAGGCGATCGTCGATCCCTACGCGCGCGCCGACTTCTTCCTGTCCGCCACGCCGGAGGGGCTCGACGTCGAAGAGGGCTACATCACGTTTCCGGCGCTGCCGGGCGGTCTGCTGATGAAGGTCGGCAAGATGAAGGCGCAGTTCGGCAAGGTCAACACGATGCACAGCCACGTGCTGCCGTGGACCGACGTCCCACTGCCGATGCTGAATCTGCTCGGAGGCGAAGAGGGGCTAGCCGATTCCGGCATATCCGTTTCGAAGCTGATCGCGAACCCGTTCATCTTTCTCGAAGCCACAGGGGAGGTCTACAAGGGAGACGACGACCTGTTCACCAGCCACAAGCGGGGGAATCTCGCCTACGTCGGGCGGCTGCGCGGCTATCGCGATGTCACCGAAGCCACCAACCTCGACGTCGGCACTTCGATCGCGTACGGCCACAACGATGCCGGACCCGACTTCACGACGCGCGTGATCGGTCTCGATGCGACCCTGCGGTACCGCCCGCTCCGGCGCGCGATCTACAAGCGCTTCATCGGCCGGACAGAGCTCTTCTGGAGCCGGCGGCAGCAGCCCGGCGGCGATGCGTCCGCATTCGGCGCATATCTCAGCGGCGAATATCAGTTCGCGCGCCGCTGGTTTGCGGGCGCGCGCTACGACTGGTCGGACCGCGCGTTCGATCCATCGCTGCACGACACGAGCGGGTCGCTGCTCCTGACGTACTGGCCGAGCGAGTTCAGCCAGGTGCGCGGACAATTCCGCCGGACGCGATACGCTGAAGGAGCGGATGCCAACGAGCTGCTCTTCCAGTTCCTGTTTTCGATCGGCGCGCACGGCGCGCATACGTTCTGAACGGAGGCATCAGTGGTCTTGAAATTTCTCAGGGTGTGCGCACTGCTGGCGGCGGCATTCGCGCTCGGTGCCGGGTCGGCGCGCGCGGAGCTGAACGTCATCACGTCGACGGAGGATCTGGCGTCGATCGCGCACGAGGTCGGCGGCGACAAGATCAAGGTGGAAGCCATCGCGCGCGGCTACCAGGATCCGCACTTCGTCGAGGCGAAGCCCAGCTTCGTGCTCAAGCTCAATCGCGCCAACCTCCTCATCGTTGTCGGACGAGACCTGGAAATCGGCTGGCTGCCGCCGCTCATCACGCAGAGCCGGAACGCCCACATACAGCCCGGCGCGGACGGGTATCTGGACGCGTCGCTCACGGCGAAGATCCTGGAACTCCCGACGGGGCAGATCACGCGCGCGATGGGTGACGTCCACCCGCTCGGCAACCCGCATTTCTGGCTGGATCCGGAGAACGGCCGTCGGGTCGCGAAGGCCATCCAGGCCAAGCTCTCGCAGATGGACGCCGCGAACGCCTCGTACTACACGCAGCGCGAGGCGGATTTCGAGCGCCGGCTGACGGAGGCGGAAGGGCGCTGGAAATCTCAGATGGCGCCCTACAAGGGGCTGAAGGTCGTCACGTACCATCGCTCGTGGCCGAACTTCGCGGACGCGTTCGGCCTGGAGGTCATCGGCTACGTCGAGCCGAAGCCGGGGATCCCGCCGACGCCGCAGCACACGCTCGACGTCATTCAGGCGATGAAAGCGCAGAATGTGAAGATCATCATGGTCGAGCCGTACTTCGATCTGAAGACGCCGAACTCGATCGCGTCCGCCACGGGCGGGAAGGTGCTCGTCATGCCGCCGTCGGTCGGAGGCGTGAAGGAAGCGTCCGACTATTTCAAGTTGTTCGACACCGATATCGCGCTGCTGATTGGCGCGGCGAAGGAAACCGGGGCCAAATAGTATGGAGATGAGCGTTCTCGAATTCCTGGCGGCCCCTTTCGTCGCCAGCCTGATCCTGACGGGCATTCACGCCTACCTCGGCGTCCACGTCGTCGAGCGCGGGGTCATCTTCGTCGATCTGTCGCTGGCGCAGATTGCGGCGCTCGGCGCCACCATTGCGCTGCTGATGCCGTTCTCCGGAGGGGATCCGCACGCCCCCTCCGTCTATTGGGTCAGCCTCCTGTTCACCTTCATCGGGGCGGGCATCTTCTCCATGATTCGCGTGAAGCGCGCGCGCATTCCGCAGGAGGCGATCATCGGTATCTGCTACGCCGTTGCCTCGGCGGCAGCGATTCTGGCGATGAGCAAGGCGACCTCCGAGTCGGAGCACCTGAAGGACATGCTCGTCGGGAACATCCTCGCAGTGTCGTGGCACGAGGTGAGGAAGACGGCGATTCTCTACGGCTGCATCGGTGTGTTTCATTACCTGTTCAGGAAGCAGTTCCTCGCGATCTCGAGGAGCCACGGTGATCCAGAATCGACGGGCCTGAACTACCGCATGTGGGACTTCCTGTTCTACGCGTCATTCGGGTTCGTCGTGACGTCTTCTGTGGCGATCGCGGGCGTGCTGCTCGTGTTCTGCTATCTCATCGTGCCGTCCGTGGCGGCGATGCTCTACGCGGAGAACATCGGTCCGCGGCTCGCCATCGGCTGGACGATGGGGACGGTCGTATCCGCGCTCGGCGTCTGGCTGTCGCTGAAGCTCGATCTGCCGACGGGCGCGACGATCGTCTGCACGTTCGGCCTCGTCCTCGTCCTCATGGCGGCGCTCCGGCCGCTGTTGAGACCCGCAGAGGTGCCCTCGCGCGGGTTCGAAGGCGCCACGCTCGAAACGCGCAGATGATCTGCCGGCACTGCGGGACCGAGATCGCGGACAAGGCGCTCATCTGCTATCGGTGCGGCGCGGCGACGAGCGATCCGGTGCGGCGGCCGGCCGCCGTCCGCGGCCGCAGCGGTGGGGTCTTCTCGCTTGTCGCGATGGTCCTGCTGGCGCTGCTCGGGCTGTACCTCGGAATGGCCGGGCGCGTCGTCGCTGCTGCCGACCTCGCCCGGAAGCTCGAGATTGCTGCCGTCGTTTGCATTCTGGTCGCGATAGTGCTGCTGGTGATGCGCATCCGACGCAGGTAGCCGCTGCTGTCACGATGGAGCTCACGCGGCGCCGTTCCATGTGGTGCGTAGGGTCGTAAAGCGCGCAATTGTCTTCTGCGCGTCTGCGGCGGCTGCATGAGATCCGTGACCGTCCTCTGCTCCCCAGCGGCCTCTGCGTGAGATCGCCGCGACAGCCGCCACATATTTCACCTGTAGTACACTCCCGCTGAAATGCCCGACGCACGGCTGGAGGTCACCGACGCGCTTGGCCGCCGGATCGTGCCGATCTCGAAAGCGCTCTTCGGGATCGGCCGCCGCGAGACCAACGATCTCCGTCTGGCCGGTAGCGAGGTCTCCCGCGATCACGCCGAGATCTCGTCCGACAACAAGCAGTTCGTCATCCGCGATCGCAACTCGCGGTACGGCACGTACGTCAACGACGAGCAGGTCACGGAGCGCTCGCTCTCGCACGGCGACCGTATTCGTCTGGGCCGCAGCGGCGGCGCGGAAATGGTCTTCCTGCTCGCCGACAACGCACCCGCCCAGGACAAGGCGACGACGACCGCGATCGGCGACCTGCGGCAGATCGCCGCGCTGCTCGACGGCCTGCGCGCGCTCGGCAGCGGCCGCGTGCTGGACGATGTGCTGGCGCTGGTCATGGATTCGGCGATCGAGGTGAGCGGCGCCGAGCGTGGGTTCATCATGCTCGCCGCCCCGGACGGCGAGCTCGAATTCAAGATGGCGCGCGGACGCGGCCGGCAGACCCTGCCGGGTACCGGCTTCGCCACCAGCCGCAAGATTCCCGAAGAAGTCTTCCGCACCGGCGAACCGCGCATCGTCGCGGACCTGCTCGACGGCGAGCTGGCGAACGTCCACATGGGGACCGTTGCGCTCGGGATCCGTGATCTGTTCACGACCGGCCGAACGCTGTCGGGCATGCTCGGCTGGGCCGACGCCCTGCTCTTCCCATTGGTTGTCTTCCTGTTCACGCGCCGGGTCGTGCGGACCCGAGAACAAACCATCGCACTGGCAGGGGCGATCACGGCCGGCGGCGTCGCGCTCGCATTGATCGGCATTGGTGAGCAGCTGCTCGGCTTCGAGCTGGCTTCCTACACCGGTGGCACGGTCCGGTTCGACTACGACGTGGGCGTCACCCGGGTGTCGGGGCCGTATCCGGTCCC
>JAICSD010000233.1 GCA_025937075.1 Vicinamibacteria bacterium
ACGGTGACGGCGGGCGCGAATGGAAACGGATCAGGTCAGGTTCAGATCACCATCGCCGCAAACACAGGTCCTGCGCGGAGCGGATCCGTCACGGTCGCTGGACATCAGGTGACCATCACCCAGGCCCAGGGCTGCACGTATGCGGTCACCCCGACGAACATCAGCGTCGCGGCCTCCGGCGGTCCGGGCGTGATTCAGGTTCAGAGCGCGTCAGACTGCGGCTGGTCGGCCGCCAGCGACACGCCATGGATCACCGTGGCTGCCGGCGCGAGTGGAAACGGCTCAGGTCAGGTTCAGATCGTCGTCGCGCCCAACACGGGTCCGGCGCGGAATGGATCCGTGACCGTCGCCGCGCACGCGGTAACGGTCGCGCAAGCGAACGGATGTACGTACTCAGTGACATCGGCACCTCAGGATGTGGCACCGGGAGGAGGCAGCATCGGCGCGACGATCTCCACGGGCCAGGGCTGCCCGTGGACGGCGTCATCGAGCGCGGACTGGATCACCGCCGCCAGCACCGCGGGTTCCGGTCCCTCGCAGGTCACGTTCACCGTTGCACCAAATGGGGGACCGCCGCGCAGCGGCGGGATTACGGTCGCCGGCCAGGCCTTCACGATCGCGCAGGCGTCCGCCTGCACGTGGACGTTCGTTCCACCTTCCACGGACCTGCCCCGCGAAGGCGGCGCGGGCAACGTGCTCGTGATTCTGAACGGCGTCTGCACGTGGACGGCGACGACCACGACGGATTGGATTCAAATAACGGGCGGATCTTCGGGAACGGGGAATGGGCTGCTGCAGTTCGTGGTGGGACCAAATGGAGGACCGTCGCGAACGGGAACGGTGACCATTGGCGGCCAGCAGTACCTCGTGCGCCAGGCCGGGCAGTAAGACCGCTCAGGCCTGCTGCGCCATCGGCGCGCCGAGCTGACGCGCGACCTCGCGTGCGCGATCGCACGCAGCATAGACGGACACGACGCGCTCACGCCAGACGAGCTGAGCACCGGCGAAGACACACAGCCACTTCGTCTCCCCATCGCTTTGCAGCTCGCAATCGAACCGGTGTTCGCGCCACCGTATGGCTATGCGATGCATGTTCCTCCACCCTGCAAGGGCGACACCATCACGACACGCGCCAATCATCATAAGGTCCACTCGCCGCCGCGCAGAAACGGCTCACGTCGATTTGACAACGTAAAGCCGTCGGAAACGTCTCCACGCTGGACAACTCATTGTGCCCGTGGCCCGTCCTGCATGAACCCGCTGCGCTCGACCTCTACCGTACTCAGCTGATCGTTCAAGGGATCGTCGAGCGCAAGCATATGCCGCGCCTGCGGGTCGAGCCGCTCCTGGACCTCACGTCGCAGCAGCGCCCGCTGGTATTGCTGCTGCGGCTTGTCACGGCGACAGTAGAACGCGTGCATCGCCAGGCGCGGTGCGCCCGTGCGATTGGCGGTCCCGCCATGCCACGCGTGCGCGTTCATGATGCCGATGCTGCCTGCAGGACCGGTGAGCAGCACCTCATCCGGATGCGGTCCCATTGGATCGGCGAGGACCTGCTGCGGGCGTTCCCGCCATCTGTGCGATCCGGGCACGATCCGCGTCGCTCCGTTGGAGGGCGTGAAATCGTCGAGCATCCAGATCGTGTTGCAGACCCAGTAGCCGCGTTCGTCGGGCAGCGCGTTCATGTCGACGTGCAGCGGCTGACCCGCCGCGCTATCCGGATCCGCGGACCTCGCGTTCAGGCTGCTCAGCTTGATCTCAGGCCCGAGCACGTGCCGCACACACTCGACGGCAGGTGCGAACAGAATCGCGCGACGGAACATATCACCTTTGTCGACGAGATTGGCCAGGCGGTGGGCATGCGCTTCGGTGCGGAACTCGCTGCCCGCGAGATTGCCTTCCTCGTCGAACAACTCGCGCAGGCGGTATCGCAGATCGCGCAGCACGTCTTCCGACATGCAGCGCTCCAGAAGCACGAACCCCTGTTCATCGAGCTGGCGTGTCTGCGCTTCGTTCATCGGCAGTCCGGTGTCAAATCATGGGGACGCGGCGCTTGATGAGCTGTACGGGCAGTCCCCACGGATCTCGCAGCATCGCGATCTCATCCCCCGCGGGCGTCACGCTAACTTCTCCTTCGGCCGGTGCGCCCGCCGCCAACAGCCGTCCGCGCGTCCCCCGCACATCGTCGGTCAGAAACGCGACGTGGAACACGAGCGGATGCAGCTCGCGATATTCGGGCACCTCGACAGCAGGATTGTTGTAGAACTCGAGCATCACCCCGTCGCCATCATCCGCAAGGAAGCGCATGAATGGGGACTCGGCTTGCGAGCGCTTGACCGTCATGCCCAGGTGCTCCACGTACCACTGCCCCACCGCAACGGGATCTCGCACCTGGCAGGCGGCGTGTTCGATCTTCATGTCGCTATCGTCCTTTGAAAACGGGGCGCCGCGTGCCGAGGCTCGTCAGCCCTTCGTACGCGTCCTCGGTCGAGAAGATCTCCCGTACGTGAGCGAGCTCGAGCTGCAACCCTTCGTCGACCGTCATCGTCTCACCACGTTCGATGAGCTCCGCCGCCAGCTTCAGCGCGAGGGGCGCCTTCGATTGAAGCCGCAGAAGGGCGGTTGCAATCCGCGGATCATGCACGTCGTGCGGCGATCGAACGTCGAGCGCCCCGAAGAAATGCGCCAGCGTTTCATGCGAGCGAGGTACATCCGAAGGCCGGCGGTTCGTTACCGGACCTCTTGCCGCGAGACCCCGAATGGTTTCGTCGAGCTTTTCGTGCGGCACCATGCAGTCGATGAAGCCAGTGGCCAGCGCTTCCTCGGCCCTCATGGTCTCGCCCGTGAGCACCAGCCATTTCGCGAGGCCCCGGCCGATGCGGCGCGTGGTGCGCTGCGTGCCGCCAAGTCCCGGATAAATGCCGATCCCGGTTTCAGGAAATGCGAACGACGCGCGGGGCGTGGCGACGATGTAGTCGCATGCGAGGGCGAGCTCGACGCCCCCACCGAGAGCGAGCCCGTGCACCCGGGCGATGACGGGCTTTCCGCAGCGGTCGATCGCGCCAAGGAGGCGCTGGCCGCGTTCCGTGAATTGCTCGATTCGATCGAAGGCGCGCGCTTCCATGCTGCGGACGAAGAAGCGGATATCCGCCCCGGCCACGAACGCCTTCCCGCTGCCGGCAAGCACGATCGCGTCCACTGCCGGATCGGCGGCTGTGCTCCGAAACGCCGTCTCGAGCTGATCGAACACGGCTTCGTTCAGCGCATTCATGGCGTCGGGACGGTTGATCGTGAGCGTCGCGATGCGATCGGCGATATCCAACCGGACGACCGCGAACGGGAACGGCGCTCCTGCCTTGCGCTGTCGTGCGAGCGTCTGCGGCAGCGGCATGTCCCACTCCCGCGACACGACCTCCGCGAGCCTGACCGAACGGTCGACGCCGAGATGGTTCATCAACTCGAACGGACCGCGATGCCATCGCAGACCGACCCGGGCGCCGATGTCGACGTCCTCGATGGTGCCGACCGCCTCGTCCACGATCGCGCCCGCAACGAAGAAAGTGACCGCAAGCAAACGGTCGGCGATCCGCTCGAACCGTGAGGCATCGGGCGAGCCCGAAATGTCCCAGTGGCGTCCCGACTCGGCCTGCATGCGGAGCAACCCGGGCGCCGCGTACAGCTCGCCGAAGGCACGCCCGAGCGTGCCGGCCGCGTGCAGTGCAATCGGCACACCCGTGACGTTCATCAGCTCGAAAGGCCCCATGCCGATGCCGAACGCCTGTTTCGCTGCCGCATCAATCGTGGCCGCGTCCGCATCGCCGGATTCCAGCATGCGCACGGCTTCCGTCAGCCACGGCAGAAAGAAGCGGTTCACGATGAAGCCGCACGCGTCCGCGGACAGAATCGGCGTCTTGCCCAGCAGCTCCTGCAGCGCCCACGCACTGCGGACGACGAGAGGATTCGTGTCGCGTGCGGGAACGACTTCGACGAGCCGGTTCTTGGCCGGATGATAGAAGTAGTGCAGCCCGAGAACGCGGTCGGGTCGGTCGGTATCCGATGCGATGTCGTGAACCGAAAACGACGAGGTGTTCGTCGCGAGAATCGCGTCGGGGCGGCAGATGCGATCGAGCCGCGCGAAAACGTCGCGTTTGATGGGAAGGTCCTCGAACACCGCTTCGACGACGAGGTCTGCGGCCGCGAGGTCGTCGAAGCGCGCCGTGCCTCGCACGCGCGCAACGATGGCGTCCGCGGACGGGGCATTCACGATGCCCCGGGCGACGGCTTCGGCCAGCGTCTCGCGAATCGTCCGAACTCCGCGCGCGACTTTGTCCTCGTCCACATCGACGAGGACGACCTCGAAGCCTTCCGTCGCCATCTTCTGCGCGATGCCGCTGCCCATGTTGCCCGCGCCCACGACCGCGAGCGTGCGAAAGGAAGACGCCGCCACGGCCACAGACGGTATCAATCGGGCGGCGGCTTTGACAAGGCTGGAGCAGGGAGCACAATGGTCCTGCTCGTCTGCTGGGCGTCTTCCGGTTTACGAGATACGTTCCAACGCGGACAGACCGTGCAATCAGTACAGAGCGACTATCCGTACCGTTCGGTCCGGCTCGGCGATCTGACCCCGATCGTCGAGACACGCGCGGACGGATCGCTGCTCGTGCGATCGGCTGCGCCGCTCGGGAGGTACCCGCGGTGCATCACCGACGCGCTCGTCCGCTGGGCGCGTGAAGCGCCCGACCGGACGCTGTTCGCCTGGCGACGCGGTGATGACTTCGTGCATCTCAGCTACCGAGATGCGCTCGCGCTCGTCCGCGGCGTCGCGCAGGCGCTGATCGACCGCGGCCTCTCGGAAGAACGGCCGCTCGCCGTCCTCTCCGGCAACAGCCTCGAACATCTGCTGCTCGCGCTGGCGGCGCAGCATGCCGGCGTGCTGTACGTGCCGATCTCTCCCGCGTATTCGCTGGTGTCTTCGGACTTCTCCACCTTGAAGCACGTGCTCTCGCGCGTTTCGCCAGGCCTGGTCTTCGCGTCCGACGCGCGATTCGGCCGCGCGATCGACGCCGCCGTCGATCGGGACGTGGAAATCGTCGCGCAGGGCGAGACGGCGCGGATCGGGAGCCGCGGCGCGACGCCGTTCGAATCGCTTCGCGGCACGACTCCCGCCGGCGATGTCGATCGCGCCCACGCCCGCGTCGGCCCCGACACGATTGCGAAAATCCTCTTCACGTCCGGATCGACGGGCACGCCGAAAGGTGTGATCAACACGCACCGGATGCTGTGCGCCAATCAGGAAATGATCCGGGCGACGCTTCCCTTTCTCGGTGACGAACCGCCCGTGCTCGTCGACTGGCTCCCGTGGCACCACACGTTCGGCGGCAACCACAACATCGGCATCGCGCTCTACAACGGCGGGTCGCTGTATCTCGACGAGGGGCGTCCGCTGCCCGGCGCGTTCGACGAGAGCATCCGCAATCTTCGCGACGTGGCGCCGACCGTGTACTTCAACGTGCCGCGAGGCTATGAGGAGCTGGTGCGCGCGCTCGATCGCGATCCCGCGCTGGCTGCGTGCTTCTTCAGCCGCCTGCACCTGCTCTTTTACGCGGCGGCGAGCCTCTCACAGACCGTCGCCGATGATCTGCAGCGCATCGCGATCCGGACATGCGGTGAGCGGATCCTGCTGGTCACCGGACTGGGAGCGACCGAGACGGCACCCATGGCCATCGGCCGTCCGTGGAAGGACGATTCCGCGGCAGCAATCGGTTTGCCGGTGCCCGGCGTCGAGGTGAAGCTGGCGCCCGTGCGTGAGAAGCTGGAAGTACGCGTGCGCGGCCCGAACGTCACGCCAGGCTACTGGAAGGAACCCGCGCTCACGCGCGGCGCGTTCGACGAGGACGGTTTCTACCGCATGGGCGATGCGGCGCGGCTCATCGATCCTGACAACGCGTCGAAAGGACTGCGTTTCGACGGCCGCATTGGCGAGGACTTCAAGCTCTCGAGCGGAACGTGGGTGAGCGTGGGTCCGCTGCGCGCACGCGCGATCGTGCATCTCTCCCCCTACGTCCGCGACGTCGTGATTGCCGGACACGATCGCGGCGAACCGGCCCTGCTCGCGGTCCCCGACCTCGACGCCTGCCGCGCAGTCAGCCCGGACCTGGCGGACGCACCGGCAGCCGACGTGCTCGCGCACGCAGCCGTGCGCTCAGCGCTGCGCACGAGGCTGCAGGCGTTCGCCGCGCAGGCGACCGGCAGCGCCACGCGCATTGTCCGGTTGACCCTGCTGGAGGAGCCGCTCTCGCTCGACGCGCAGGAGGTCACCGACAAGGGATCCGTGAACCAGCACGCCGTCCTGGCACGCAGGGCTGCGCTCGTGGAAGAACTGTACGCTCAGCCCGCGCCGCCGCACGTCGTCGCGGTGGACCACAATCCAGCCAGGAGTACTGAGTGACCCGTTCCGCAGGGATCGACATCGACAGCCTCACCGCCTTCGATACGCACGTCCATCTCGAGCACGCGGGCGAGATGACGGAAACCGAACGCGCCGCGAAGCGCTATTTCGGCGACAGCGGCGCATCCCACGACTGGCAGGCGCAGGCGGAGTACTATCGATCGCGGCGCATCGGTTTCGTCGTGTTCACAGTGGACGAGCGGCTGACCGGGCGTCCGCAGGCAACCAACGATCAGGTGATCGCGTTCGCCGCCCGGCATGCGGATCTCGCGCTGCCCTTCATCAGCGTCGATCCAACGCGCGGTCCCGCCGCAATCGACGAAGCCAGGCGCCTGCTCGCAACCGGCGCGGTCCGCGGCCTGAAGCTGCATCCTCCCGTCCAGCAGTTCTTCCCGAACGATCGCATCGCGTATCCGCTGTACGAGCTGTTCGCCGAAGCACAGCTGCCGGTGCTCTTCCACACCGGTCACAGCGGCATCGGAACGGGAATGATTGGCGGCGGCGGAATCAGACTCAAATACGGCAACCCGATGCCGATCGACGACGTGGCGGTGGATTTTCCCGAGATGCCGATCATCCTCGCGCATCCGTCGTTTCCATGGCAGGACGAGGCGATCTCGATCTGCCTGCACAAGCCGCAGGTCTACATCGATCTCTCGGGCTGGTCGCCGAAGTACTTCTCGCCGACGCTCGTCCAGTACG
>JAICSD010000282.1 GCA_025937075.1 Vicinamibacteria bacterium
ATCACGTCGGGCATGCCGCGCAAGCCCGGCATGAGCCGCGACGATCTGTTGAACGTGAACTACAAGATCATGCAGTCGGTCACCGAGCAGGTGGTGAAGTACTCGCCCAACACCATCATCGTGCCCGTCGCCAACCCGCTCGACGCGATGTGCCAGGCCGTCTATCGGCTCAGCAAGTTCCCGCGCGAGCGCGTAATCGGCATGGCCGGCATCCTGGATTCGGCGCGCATGCGGACGTTCATCGCGATGGAGACCGGCGTCTCGGTCGAGAACATCCACGCGTTCGTGCTGGGCGGCCACGGCGACACGATGGTGCCGCTGGCGCGGTACTCCACGATTGCCGGCATCCCTCTGCCGGACTATCCAGGAATGACGAAGGAGAAGATCGACGCGATTGCGCAGCGGACGGCAAACGGCGGCGCAGAGATCACGAAGCTGGTCGGCACCAGCGCGTGGTACGCGCCAGGCTCGGCTGCTGCGGAAATGGTCGAGATCATCTTGAAGGACAAGAAGAAGATCGTGCCGTGCTCCGTGTTCCTTCAGGGCGAGTACGGCATCCGCGACCTGTTCGTCGGTGTTCCGGTGAAGCTCGGCGCGGCGGGCGTCGAGCAGATCATCGAGATCAAGCTGACGGCTGAAGAAGATGCGGCGCTGAAGAAATCGGCGAATGCGGTGAAGGAACTGGTCGACGTCATCAAGGTGTAGAGAAGTAAGGATTACACCGTTACACGATCTGCTGCTGGGCTCGACTGGCGAGCTCAGCAGAGATCGCCCTGTCTTTGCTCGCGTAAATTTCCTGCTCCATCGCTGTCCGGCTTCGAAGCTGGGCAGCACTCTTGCTCCCGCGTGTCGCGACAATCTGCGAACACTAAGGGAGTCTCGTATTGCGGCACCGTTTCCCTTGCGGCAGCACGCGTGTGGTCGTGTGCGCCGCGCTTGCGATCCTTCTGTCATACGCCGGCACCGCGTCGGCACAGACCACCGTTCCAGCTCCGTGGCTCGCGCAGGACGTTGGAGCGCCTGTCATTCCAGGTCAGTCGGCCGGGACGCCGACGAGTGTCACGATCACGGCCGGAGGCGCGGACATCTGGGGCGCGTCCGATCATTTTCATTTCGTCTACCAACGCGTAACGGGCGACGTGGACGTCCGCGCCCGGATCAGGAGCGTGAGCCCTGCGAGCGCCTGGTCGAAGGCCGGCGTGATGATTCGCGCGTCGCTCGATCCCTCCTCCCCGCACGCGTACATGTTGGCGTCCGCAGGGAAGGGGCTCGCATTTCAGCGTCGTGCCGCGGCGGGCGCCCTCTCCGAAAACACAGCGGGGCCGGCGGTGGCACCGCCGCAATGGGTGCGGCTCGTGCGGGCGGGCTCAACGGTCACCGCCTATACGTCCGGCGACGGCAGCACATGGACGCCGGTCGGCAGCGCGACGGTGGCGTTGGCCGCGACCGCGTACGTCGGAATCGCCGTCACCTCGCACAACGAATTCAGCGCGACAACGGCGGTCGTTTCGAACATCAGTGTCCTCCCCGCGGGAGTGACCGCGCGCGACATCGGGGCGCCTGCCCTCGCCGGCACGACGAGCTACTCCTCGGGCACCTACACCATCACCGCCTCAGGCCGCGACATCTGGGATACGGCCGATCAATTTCAGTTCGTATTCGCGCGCGCATCGGGCGACCTCGACGTCTCGGCGCGCGTCCTCTCGATTGGATACGCGGATCGCTGGTCGAAGGCCGGGGTCATGATCCGCGAATCGCTCGACGCAGGGTCACGACACGCGATGACGCTCGCGTCGGCGGGGCGCGGCTACGCGTTTCAGCGGCGCATGACGACCAACGGGTTGAGCGAGAACACCGCTGGTCCGGCGTCGGCGCCTCCCGGATGGGTTCGGCTGACGCGCGTCGGCGATCTCTTCACGGCCTACGCGTCGACCGACGGGCAGTCGTGGCAGGTCATCGGAACCGACACGATTCCCATGGCGAGCGAGGTTTACGTCGGCTTGGCGGTGACGAGCCACGACGTGGCGACGTACACGATCGGCAAGATCGACAGTCTGTCGGTCAGGGCGGCCTCGACGCCGGCGCAATCCCCGGCCCCGACCGGCGTAGCATTCCAGGCCTCGACCGACAATGCGACGCTGGTGACGAGTTACCGGCTGGATGTGTTTGCTGCGAACGCGGATACGACCACCGCCGCGCCGGTTGCCGACATCGATGTAGGGAAGCCGTCCCCGGACGCGAACGGCGACATCACGGTGACGGTCCCGGACTTCTTCAGTGCGCTGCCGCCCGGCAGTTATCAGTTGACGGTCTCCGCCGTCGGAAGCGGCGGCATCGGGCGGAGTGCGCCGATCCCGTTCACGCGATGATCGGCGCGGACCGGAGTTGACGCTAAACGGCGGCGGAGGGCGCGTAACCCTCGGGCGCGTCCTTGCCGCCGAAATACTCTTTTTCGTCAGGCCGCTTGATCTCGCTGTGCGCGACGATGCGGTCGCGCCGCCGGCCGCGGAAGTCCTCGAGGCACGTCCACCCGTCTGTTGCGTGGGCCTCGAGGAAGCGCTCCATGCCTGACGTCAGCGCTTTGATCACGTTCGGCCCGATCGCGTGATCGAGCATCGCGGCGGTGCACACCTGCACCGTCCCGCAGCCAAGCAGGAAATAGGCGAGCGCCTGCGTGAAATCCGAAATCCCGCCGATGCCGGAGAAGCTGCGCTCCGGAAATGCGGTGGTCATCTGCGCCACCTTCGCGAGCGACAGCGGCAGGATCGCCGGCCCTCCGAGGCCGCCGTATGACACCTTCCCATCGACGTTGCACTCGAACTCGAGCGTCGCCGGATCGATGGGCGGCAGCGATGTGAACGTATTCGACGACGTGACCGCGTCGGCACCCGCGCGGAAGGCCGCCTCCGCTTCCTTGGCGATGTTCGTCGTCGTCGGCGTCAGCTTGACCCAGACGGGACGGCGCGCGACCTCCTTCACGGCGCGGACGACGGTTTCGATCAGCTCGACGTTCTTGCCGATGTTCGACCCCATGTCGACGCGGTCCATGTGGGGGCAGGACAGGTTCAACTCGAAGGCGTCGACGCCCTGTTCCTGACACGACGTCGCGAGATCGCGCCAGTGGGCGAGTTCACGCTCGTCCGCGGAGCCCGCCATGATCGACGCGACGAGGACCTTGTGCGGGAACGCGTCCTTGATACGCCGCAGCCGCGGCAGCCACCAGTCCAGCGGCTTGTCAGAGATCAGCTCCCAGTTCCACGACGAGTGGAGCGTGGCGCCCGGGCGTTTGTCCATCGAGATGCGGCCCTCGTCGTGCGAGGTCCTGAGGAACTTGGTCTTCGGGCCCTTGACGTTGATGACCGGATGCATGCCGATTGTCTTGACGACGACCCCGCCCCAGCCGGCCTCGAAGGCCCGCATGATGTTCGAGTCCGACTCGGTGGGCGGCGCGGAGGCGAGCAGGAACGGGTTCTCGAACGGGATCCCGGTAAAGCGGGTCGACAGGGTCGCAGCCATCGTGTCCCCCAGGTGAAAGAGCGCATGATACCCCTTTCGACTCGGCCCGGCGGCAGTCGCTGCTGAAACGGGCGGGCGATCCTGACGAAGACCGCCGATCGAGCGGCCCGGGAAAAATGTGCTACCTTCCAGCCTCCGGAGGCGAACCGATGGCCAGAGTGGTGCGGGGAGGGTTGATTCAGATCAAGGCAGACGTCCCGCTGGACGGCTCGATGGACGACGTCAAGGCCCGGATGATCGACAAGCACATGCCCTTCATCGAAGAGGCCGGCCGTCGCGGTGTCCAGGTACTTTGCCTGCAGGAACTCTTCTATGGGCCCTATTTCTGTGCCGAACAGAAGACCCGCTGGTACGACTTGACGGAGCGCGTGCCCGACGGTCCAACCATCCGTCGCTTCCAGGACCTGGCAAAACAGCTCGGCATGGTCATGATCGTGCCGATCTACGAAGAGGAGAACACGGGCGTTTACTACAACACCGCGGCGGTGATCGACGCAGACGGCCGATTCCTGGGCAAGTATCGCAAGCATCACATCCCGCAGGTGGCTCCGGGATTCTGGGAGAAGTACTACTTCCGTCCCGGCAACACGGGCTATCCCGTCTTTGAAACCGCCGCCGGCCGCATCGGTGTGTACATCTGCTACGACCGTCACTTTCCGGAAGGCGCGCGCATCCTCGGCCTCAACGGCGCAGAGATCGTGTTCAACCCATCGGCCACGGTCGCCGGCCTCTCCGAGTATCTGTGGAAACTCGAACAGCCGGCGCACGCGGTGGCCAACGGATACTTCGTCGGCGCGATCAACCGCGTCGGGGTCGAAGCGCCCTGGAACATCGGCGAGTTCTACGGGCAGAGCTACTTCTGCGATCCGCGGGGCCGCATCGTGGCTGAAGCGAGCCGCGACAAAGATGAACTGGTCGTCGCCGATCTCGATCTGGACGTGATCAAGCAGGTCCGCGACACCTGGCAGTTCTATCGGGACCGTCGTCCCGAGACGTATGGGGCCATCACTTCGTTGTAGGTACCGAATCGTAGGGCCGCTTTATGGGGCGCCGGCCTTGTCGTAAGTACCGAATCGTAGGGCGCCCCTTTACGGGGCGCCGGCCTTGTCGTAAATACCGAATCGTAGGGCGCCCCTTTACGGGGCGCCGGCCTCACCGGTTGACACATGTCTCTACTGATTGAGAACGGGCGGGTGATCACGGCGTCGGACGACTACGTTGCCGATGTCTATTGCGAAGGCGGCAGGGTGTCCGCCATCGGTGCGCAACTCGCGTCCCGCGTGCGCGCGGAGCGCACGATAGACGCACGCGGAAAATACGTGCTCCCCGGCGGCATCGACGTGCACACCCACCTCGACATGCCGTTTGGCGGCACGACCTCCGCCGATGATTTCGAGACCGGCACGATCGCGGCGGCGTTCGGCGGCACGACCTCGCTCGTGGACTTCGCGATCCAGTATCGCGGCCAGACGATGCGCCACGCGCTGGATGCGTGGATGGAGAAGGCGTCGGGCAAGGCCGTCATCGACTACTCCTTCCATATGATCGTCACGGAGCTGCCCGACGCGGGCCTCGGCGACCTGGACGTGATGGTCCGCGACGAAGGCGTGACCAGCTTCAAGCTGTTCATGGCGTACCCGGGTGTGTTCATGGTGGACGATGCGACGATCTTCCGCGCGCTCAGGCGCACAGGGGAGAACGGCGGCCTCGTCTGCATGCACGCCGAGAACGGCGGCGTGATCGACCTGTTGGTGCAGGAAGCGCTTCGCAAGGGGGAGAAGGCCCCGAAGTACCACGCGCTGACGCGCCCGCCGCGCGCCGAAGGCGAAGCGACGGGGCGCGCGATCGCGCTCGCCGAAATGGCGGGCGTCCCGATCTACATCGTCCATCTGTCGTCGGCCGACGCGCTTCAGAAGGTGCGGGAAGCGCGCGACATGGGACTGCCGGCGTTCGCAGAGACGTGTCCGCAGTATCTGTTCCTCTCCTATGACAACTACGAGGAGCCGGGGTTCGACGGCGCGAAGTACGTGATGTCGCCGCCGCTTCGCGAGAAATGGCACCAGGACGTGCTCTGGAAGGGGCTCGCGAAAGACGATCTGCAGGTCATCTCGACGGACCATTGTCCCTTCTGCATGGCGGAGCAGAAGGACCTGGGGAGGGATGATTTCAGCAGGATCCCGAACGGTGCGCCGGGCATCGAGACGCGCCTCACGCTCGTCCACAATGGCGGCGTCCGAAAAGGGCGGATCTCGCTCAATCGCTTCGTCGAGCTGTGCTCCACGATGCCGGCCAAGATGTTTGGACTCTTCCCGAGGAAGGGCACGATTGCCGTCGGGAGCGACGCGGACATCGTCGTCTTCGATCCGGAGAAGCATCAGACCCTCGGCGTGAAGTCGCTGCACATGCGGGTCGACTACAACCCGTACGAAGGGACGGTCGTCCACGGTGCGCCGACCCACGTGATCTCGCGCGGCGACGTCGTCATCGAGAACGATCGGTTCGTCGGGAAGCGAGGCGCCGGCCAGTTCGTCAAGAGAGGTCCCAGTC
>JAICSD010000388.1 GCA_025937075.1 Vicinamibacteria bacterium
CGACGACCGCGGGCGCCCTGCGCGCGCGGCGAAGCCCTTCCCGGAACGCAGCGGCTGCCCCCATCAGACGAAGAACCCGTACGTGAGAAGTTGATCCTGCAGCCAGACCAGCCACGGGAGCGACCATCGGCGCGCCGCTCTCCCGGCCTGGGAATGGAGCAGCGCGCTGTTGTTCGTGCGGTTCACGTCGAGGAGCAGGACGCGATCCGGATCGACCTCGGCCGAGACGAGCGGTGCGGAACGTACGACCTGGAACAGCTTCCACTGGTCGCGACCGTCCCAGTTCCACTCCTCACGGGTGCCGTCCGCGAACGCTGCCCTGATCTTCACCGGGAAGACGCCGTCCAGGTAGCGGCGCGCCACGATCGACGAGCGGTACGAGCGGCCGTCGGCATCGCTGCGGATCGCGTCGATGCCGTAGTCGAAGACCTGCGATCCGCGATACACCTGGTCGAAGAACCATCCGAGGTCCTGTCCGCTGACGGTTCGTGCGACGTCGAAGAAATCCTGAGGGTGAGGATGGCTGAACGCGTACCGGCCGAAATAGGTGGACATCACGCGCTGCATCGTCGGCCATCCGAGATAGCGCTCCAGCGTGTGCAGCCAGAGCGCGGTCTTGTTGTACGTGATCGCGCCGGCCGTGCCGGGCCAGTACCGGAACGTTGACGTCGCCTGCACGTCCTGCCGCGCCGCGCCGCGATAGCCGGCGAGCCGATCGTCCGTGACCCGCGTCTGTATCAGATCGCGGAATTCCCACGGAACGAACCCGCCAAAGTACCGCTGCACGGCGTCGTTCGGTCTGAATGCCTCCTCGATGACGCGCGCCGTCGAGTACGTGTTGAAGCCTTCGTCCATCCAGGCGTCCTCGAACTCGTTCGTGGCGACGATGCCGTACCAGAACTGGTGGCCGGCCTCGTGGACCGTGACCTCCTCGGGTTGCGTCACGCCGGATGGCGCAATCCAGTGAGAGCCGGCCGTGATGAGCGTGGGATATTCCATCCCGCCCGTATTGCTCGACCACGCGGGATCCACGATGGTGAGGTGGCCGTACGGGTACGGGCCAAACCATTCGCCGTAATCGCGCAGCGTGGCGCGCGCCGCCGCGAAATGCCGCTCGTCCTGGCCCGCGTGCTCCGGCTGGAGCAGCAGCCGGATCTCGGTCGCCGGCAGCGTGGGATCCTCGAAGCGCGCGCGGCGTTCGATGAAGTCCGGACTCGTCGTCCACGCGAAGTCGTGAACGTCCGCCTGCTGGAAGTGGTGCGTCCGCAGACCCCCGGGCTCGTCCTCGGCGTCCTTCTCGATCCCGGTCGCGCCGACGATCCAGCCGGACGGCACGGTCAGGCGCACGTCGTAGACGCCGAAATCCGAGAAGAACTCAGTGGCCGCGTGGAACTGGTGGCAGTTCCATCCCTCGTCCTGCAGGACGCCGATCTTCGGAAACCACTGCGCGACGAGGTAGTAGTTGCCGATCACGCCGGTGCGCGCGACGGGCCGCGGCACGTGGGCCGTCCAGGCGATCTGAATCGCGATCGTGTCGCCGGGCGCCACCGGTGCGTCGAGCGGGAGCTCGACGACCGTCCGATCGTCCGCGTTCCCATCGTCCGGCGCGATGAACCGCAGCCGGCTGGCCGCGTCGGCCGGCTCTCCACCGCCGCGCCCGACTCTCAGGCTGGTGATGTTCGTCCAGCCGCGGTCTTCGTCGGCGCGAACACGGACCGGGCTGCCCGTGAGCTGCCGTTCACGCATCCACGTCGAACGGTCGTCGCGCCAGGCGTTGTAATAGAGGTGGAACCGCAGCGACTCCGCCGCTCGCCCGGAGGGATTCCGCCACGTGATCGTCTCGTGTCCGTCGATCTGATGCCGCGCGGGATCCAGCCTCGCGGTTATCTGGTAGTTCGCGTTGCGCGGCGAGAGGGCCCGCGGCTGCTGGGCATCGAGAGCGACCGCCTGCGCCCCGAGCGCGGCGGCGAAGATGCAAAGGTATAATCGCCGGATCATTCCGGCCGCATACCGGCCTCTTTCAGGAGTCATACATGCCAGCACGTAAAGGGCCCATCCGCGTCCTGCACTTCGGGCTCGGTCCCATTGGAACCGCCATCCTACGCCAGGTTGCCGAGCGCCGCGGCTTCCGCATCGCCGGCGCCGTCGACATCGATCCTGCCAAAGTCGGCCGCGATCTGGGCGAGGTAGGGGGCCTCGGCCGCACCCTGCGAATCAAGGTATCGGACGATGCGAGAAAGGCGATTAAGGCGGCGAAGCCGGACGTCGTGGTGCTGTGCACGCAGTCGTCGCTGAAGAAGGTGCTGCCGCAGCTCGAGGCCGTGCTGAAGCTGAGGGTCCCGGTGGTGTCGACGACCGAGGAGCTCGCGTATCCGCGCGGGGCCAACGTCCGCTATGCGCGGACGATTCACGCGCTGGCGAAGAAGGCGAAGGTCGCCGTTCTGGGAACCGGAGTCAACCCCGGGTTCACGATGGATGCCCTGCCGATCGCGCTGACGGGCGTGTGCGAGCGCGTCGACGCCATCCGCGTGGACCGCGTCCAGGACGCGCGCGTCAGGCGGCTGCCGTTCCAGCAGAAGATTGGCGCCGGCCTCACGCGCGAGCAGTTCCAGCGCAAGGTCGACGAGGGCAGCGTCCGCCACGTCGGGCTCGCGGAATCGATCTCGATGATCGCGGACGCGATGGGGTGGAAGCTCGATCGGGTCACCGACGACATCCATCCGCGGATCGCGATCGAGACGGTGGCGAGCGAGTACCTCGCCGTCGATCCGGGCTACGTGTGCGGCATCGTGCAGGACGGGATCGGCTACGTCGGCGGCAAGCCGCTCATCACACTCCACATGGAAGCGTATCTGGGCGCGCCGGAGTCGTTCGATGCGGTCGAGATCACCGGGTCGCCGGCGCTGAAGATGAAGATCGTCGGCGGCGTCCACGGCGACATCGCCACGGCGTCGATCACGGTGAATTCGATCCCGAAGGTGCTGCAGGCGCCGCCGGGGCTCCACACGATGCGCGACATGGCGCTGCCGTCGTTCTTCGGGGGAGCTTTCTCCTCGTAGGAGGCGGGCCTTCAGGCGGAAGCATCGCCTTCACGCCGCCGTACCCGAGCGTGCCACGCGAAACCGCGGGCTGCGCTCGCTTCAGGACGCGCGCTCCATCCCCCAGCGCCGCCGCTTGAGGAACAGACCCTTGCGCGAGATGCCGAGCAGACGCGCGGCGTTCTCGTAGTTGCCGTTCGCGCGCTCGAGCGCGCGGCGGACCATGGCCTGCTCGATCATGTCGACGGCTTCGTGCAGCGGCTGATCCATGCGCACGCGGATCTCGGGCTCCTGTCCGGGCATGACGCGGATCGTGCGGCGGGAGGCCTGGATCTCGGGAGAGAGCAGCGCGGGCGTCAGCGTGCTGTCAGGCTCGGCGAACACGACCATGCGGCGGATCTCGTTCACGAGCTGCCGCACGTTGCCGGGCCATGCATGGAGCAGCAGGTACTCGAGGGTTTCGTCGTCGAGCGTCAGGCGCCCCTTCTTCAGCTCCTCGGCGAACTTGCGAAGGTAATGATCGATGAGCGGCGGGATCTCCTCGCGCCGTTCGCGCAGCGGCGGCAGCTTCAGGCGGACGCCGTTCAGGCGATAGAAGAGGTCCTCGCGAAAGCGGCCCTCGGTGACGAGCGTTTCGAGGTCGGCGTTGGTCGCGGCGATCACCCGGACGTCCACCTTGACGGGCTGCGGCTCGCCGAGCCCGTGTACCTCGTGCGTCTCGAGGAAGCGGAGGAGCTTCGGCTGCAGCTCGGGGCCGATCTCGGCGATCTCGTCGAGGAAGAGCGTTCCGCCCGCGGCCCCGCGGATCACGCCTTCGAAGCCGCCGTCGGCCCCCGTGAACGCTCCCTTCCGATAGCCGAACAGCTGGCTTTCGAGCATGTCGCGCGGGACGGCCGTGCAGTTGAAGGGCACGAAAGGCTTGCTCGCCTGCGGCGACGCGCGATGGATCGCGCGCGCCAGGACTTCCTTTCCGGTCCCGGTCTCGCCGGTGAGGAGCACGCTGATGTCGGCGGGCGCCACGCGGCGCGCGATGGACAGCAGCTCCGTCATCTGCTCGCTGACCCAGAGGCCGCCGTCGGTCTCGAGCGTGTCGGCGGGCCACAGCGCGGTGCGCTGCTTCTCCTCGCGGCGGTAGCGATCGAGTGTCACGGCGGTCTCGACGAGCTTCCGGAACGCGACGGCGGTGCAGCGATCCTCGAGCGACGGCTTCACGTCGGCGATCAGTTCCCATGTCTCGTCGCGGTGGACGCCGCAGATGATCTGGAGCCGATCCGTGACGTCGGCTGCGGCCTGCCGCGCCTCGGCATCGGTCCAGCCGATGGCGGTGACGCAGCGAGTGCTCTTGTCGCCGCGCGCGACGAGCGCGAGGCATCGGGCGGCGCCGCTGCCCTCGAGCAGCGCGAACACCTCTCTGGCGAGCACGTGCGGATA
>JAICSD010000195.1 GCA_025937075.1 Vicinamibacteria bacterium
ACGAGAGCGGCCTGCAGGGCTGGCCGAAAACCAGTGGCTCGCGCGGCCTGCACGTTAATGCGCGCATCCATCCGCGCTGGACGTTTACCGAGGTTCGCCGCGCCGCCATCGCGCTCTCGCGCGAGATAGAGCGCCGCGTGCCGATCGCCGACCGCGGCCACGCGCGCGGGCATCGTCGCGAGCGTGAAGTCGCCCGGCTCGCAGACGTCGATCTCGTCCCACGCGAGCGGCGCCGAGACGCGCGCGTCGGGGCGGGGACGCACGGAGTAGGCGGCCGCGATCGTGCGGTCCTTCGCGTTCTGGTTGTAATCGAGGAAGACGCCGCGCCGCTCTTCCTTCCACCACTTGCTCGTCGCCAGGTCCGGCGCGCGCCGTTCGACCTCGCGCGCCAGCGCGAGCGCCGCGCGGCGGACTTCATCGAACCGCCACCGGCGCACGATCCGCACGTAGATGTGCAAGCCGCGCGACCCGGACGTCTTCGGCCATCCGACGAGGCCGACCTCGCCGAGCGTCGCGCGCACCAGGTGTGCGACCTGCCGTATTTGCGGCCACTCGATTCCCGGAACCGGATCGAGATCGACGCGCAGCTCGTCGGGATGCTCGAGGTCGTCCGCGCGTACGGGATGCGGATGCAGTTCGAGGCACGCGAGGTTCGCCATCCAGACGAGCGTCGCCGCGTCACGCGGCACGACTTCCTCGGCCGTACGCCCCGATGGGAACTGCAGCTCGACGACCTCGATCCAGGACGGCCGCGACCGCGGCGCGCGCTTCTGGAAGAAGAACTCGCCATCGATTCCGTTCGGATATCGAACGAGCACGTTCGGCCGATTGCCGGCTGCTCGAAGTGCGCCGTCAGCGACCGCGATGTAGTAGCGCGCGACGTCCAGCTTCGTGTAGCCCGCTTGCGGGAAGAGGACCTTCCCGGGATTCGATATGGCGATTTCGCGGCCGTTGACGGTCAGGAGCTCGCGGTCCGGGGGCATGTCCGGATCATATGGCGTGTCCGTGACACGATCTCACGCCGAGGCCGCCAAGCATGAGGACGCAAACCGCAACCCGAGGCGTTCGCCGCCGCGCGACAATTCGGCCCGCTATTCCTGCCGCAGCGCGACCATCGGATCCACACCGGCCGCGCGCCGAGCGGGCAAGTAGCACGCGACGAGCGCGGCCAGTGCGAGAACGACCACGACCGCGGCGTACGAAACTGGATCCGCGGGCTGCACCCCGAACAACTGACTTCGCAGCAGGCGCGTTGCGGCGAGGCTCGCGACCGCGCCAATGGCGAGGCCCGCCAGCGCGAGCCGTCCGCCCATGCCCAGCACGAGACCGAGCACGTGGCGGCGCGGCGCGCCGAGCGCCATGCGGACGCCGAGCTCATGGGTGCGGCGCGCAACGTGGAAGGACAGCAGGCTGTAGATGCCCGCCCCGGCAAGCACGAGGCCAATCAGGGCGAACGCGCTGAAAAGCGCCATCGTGAACCGCGGCTGCACGACTTCCTGGCCGAGCACTTCGCTGAGCGTGATCGGGCGCCCAAGCGGCTGCTCGGCATCCATCGCGCGCACCTGCGCGCGCACAGGGTTGAGCATCAGATTGGGATCGCCAGCCGTGCGCACCGCGAGCATGCGTTGGAGCGGCGCGACGATCGTGTACGGCAGCACGATGGACGGCGTGGGGTCGGCACGTAGCCCGGCGTTCCTCGTGTTCGCGATGACGCCGACGATCGTCACGTCCGGCCGCCGCGTCGCGTCGAGTAGCGCGCGCGCGGGCGGATGTTCCAGAATCCCGAGCCGCACGATCATGCCGACTGGATTCTGGCCGGCAGGCCACAGTTTGACGGCAGCCTCATTGATGACCGCGACGCGGTCGCCGCGCCGCACGTCGGATGCGTCGAACATGCGTCCGGCGCGCAGGGCGATTCCATAGGTGCGCAGGTGATCGGCGCCGGCGAACGTGACGCCAATACGCCTCGTGTCATCGCTTCCCTGTCCGGCCATCGTATAAGGGCTCTGCGGCGCGCCGAACGGATGGCCGAACGTAGCCGCCTCGACGCCAGGCAGGACGGCAACACGATCGAGCAGCTCCTGCGCGAAGTTGTTGCGCTGTTCGAGGCTCGTGTACTTCGTGGGCGACAGCGGGACGCCGACGAACAGCACACGCTCCGCGCGGATTCCCGAATCAACGCTCTGGAGCGCGAAGAACGTGCGGATCGTCAGGCCCGCGCTGGCGAGCAGCATCACCGATAGCGCCACCTCGGCCACGACCAGAACGCTGCGCGTGCCGCTGCCGTGTACGCCCGCCCCTGTGCTCCGTCCAGCCTTCAATGCATCGGCGACATCGGCCCTCGATGTCTGCATCGCCGGGACCAGCCCAAAGACGATGCCGGTCAGGAGCGACACAGCGAGCGAAAAGATCAGTACCGGAACGTTGATCGTGACGCGGGACTCGTTCGGCACGTAGAACTCGGGCATGAGGCCGACGATCAGCCGGATGGCGCCGTACGCGAAGAGCACGCCCAGCACGCCTCCGGCGATCGACAGCAGCACGCTCTCGGTCAGGAGCTGCCGCAGCAGCCGAGAGCGCCCCGCCCCGATCGACATCCGCACGGCCATCTCCCGCGCCCGCGCCGTGCCGCGCGCGAGCTGCAGGTTCGCGACGTTGGCGCACGCGATGAGCAGCAGGAACACGACGGCGCCGAGAAGCAGCCGCAGGCTGGTCCTCATCTCGCCGCTCGCGACCGTCACGTCCAGATAGTTGTGCAGCACCGTGGTGAAGCCACGCGGCGGGAATGCCGCCGGCTTCTGCTGCGCCAGGCGCATGTCCAACGCGTGAAGCTGCTCCTCGGCAACCTGCCTGGTGACGCCCGGCGCCAGGCGCACGATCGGATTGATCCACGGCAGGTCGGTGCGCGTCGGCGACAGGGGAAGCCAGAAGCCGTCGTTGCCATACCAGCCGAACCGCGGCGGCATGACGCCGATGATCGTATGCGGACGGCCGTTCAACCGCAGCTCGCGCCCGATCGCCGATGGATTGCCCTCGAACAGCCGAAGCCACAGCCGATGACTGAGGACGACGACGGGCTCCGCGTCGCCGTTCGGCCTGATGTCCGAGGGTTGAATCGTGCGGCCGAGCAGCGGCGGCACGCCGAGAAAGTTGAACGCGTTGCCGGTCAGCAGCACGCCCCCGAAGCTCTCGGGAGCGAACTCGCCCGTCATGAGCACCGTCTCGAACGACGTGCCCATCACATCGGAGAATGCGGGCAGCGCTCGAAGCGCGGGCAGTTCGTCGAGCGTATACGCGTGGCCGCCCCGACCATCGACGGCGCGGACCTCAGGCGCCCAGATCGCTCCAGGGTTCGCGTACGGGTACGGGTCGATCAAGACCCCGTAGATGACGCTGAAGATCGCCGTCGTCGCGCCGATCCCCAGCATCAACGACAGCAGCGCTACGGCCACGAACGCCGGGCTGCGGCGGAACGAGCGAAGGCCGTAGGCGAGATCCTGACCCAGTGTTTCCAGCCAGCGCGGCATAAGAAGCCCCCTCGTAGCGCGGCATCTCACCACGGCAGGCCCCGGCCGTGCTATCACTGAAGGGAGCCGCCTTGCCTGCGTTTGACGGAGTTCCACATGAAACGGTTTCTCGGATTTGGAGTGCTGGCGTGTGTTCTCGGGGCGACCGCCGCGGCCGGCCAGCAGCCCCCGGTCTTTCGCGGCAGGAGCGAAGCGGTCCGCGTCTTCGTCACGGTGTTGGACCACGACGGCAAGCTCGTCACGAGCCTGAGCCAAGAGGCATTCGAGGTGCGCGACGAGGGAAAGCCTCAGCCGATCACGCAGTTCGACAACAAGCCTCAGCCGATCCGGCTGATCGTGATGCTGGACGTATCCGGCAGCATGGAAGGGAACCTGCCGCTGCTGCGGAGTGCCGGCGCGCAGCTCTTTTCACGGCTCCTCGCGAACGACGGGGCGCGGGTCGGAACCTTCGGCAACGAGATCACGATCAGTCCCTCGTTCACCCGCGACGCGCGTGAGCTCGAAGCGGCGCTGCCGGCCGTCATCGCGCCCGACGCCCCGACGCCGCTCTGGCGAGCGCTCGACCAGGCGCTCGATGCGTTCGGCGACGAGGACGCTCGGCGCAAAGTCATCCTCGTTCTGAGCGACGGCAAGGACACGGGCATGATGAATCTCCGCCAGCGTCCATCCAGCCAGGCCGACGTCATCGATCATGCGCGCCGCGCAGACGCGATGATCTACGCCGTCGGAATGCGCAGCCGCAGCCGGCAGCCCATGCCGCCCGGGATGGGACGCGGCGGACTGGAAGCGATGATGCTCGCGGACATGCCCGATCCGGGTCTGGCGCGCGTCGCCGAGGAGACGGGCGGCGGCTATACGGAGATCCGCTTCGGAGAGGATCTCGGCGCCGCGTTCGCGGCGGTGGCCGACGAGCTCCACACGCAGTATCTCCTCGCCTTCGAACCGCCGAAGCGGGAAGGTGCACGATATCGGCGTCCGCGTGAACAAGGGCGGACTGAAGGCCCGCGCGCGCAAGAGCTACGTCGCGCCGAAGGCTTGACCGGCGTCGCGGAGATCGAGAATCATCGCCCCATGCCTGACAAGACCGAAAGCGTCGTCTACGTCGATGCCGCCGCGGGGAAACTCCCCGACGGTGTCATCGATCTGAACGCGCTCACGGCGGACGTCCAGAACGGCTGTCGCGTGTTCGTCCACTACAACGGTCCGACCGACCAGCTCACGGGCATGTGCACGGGCATGGCCGTCCTCGATCCGGGTGCCAGCCCTCACCCGCCGCACCAGCACCCCGAAGAGGAGTTCATGATCGTCGCCGAGGGCACGGGCGAGATCGTGTGCGGCGGCAAGACCACGCAGGTCGGCCCCGGATCGATCATGTACTGTGCCGGCAACGTCCTGCACGGCATCGTCAACACCGGGAAGGTGCCGATGACGTTCTACTGGTCGAAGTGGCTGGCGACAGGATTTTAGCGGTCAGGTCGGACGTCGATCGGCGCCGATCACCTCGAACACATAGCCGTTGATCGGCTCGCGAAAGAAGAAGCGCTCGAACGGCGCCGCGCGGAGCGGCGCGATGAGCTCGGCGCCTTCGTCGATCAGCCGCTGCTTGAGGCGGGGGAAATCGGATCGCGGATGATGCACGGCGACGTGCCGTCCGAATTCGCCTTCGAACGGCGACACGGCGAAGCCGTCGACGTGAAACACGTGCAGCTCCTGCCCGCCGCCGAGATCGAGCCAGAGCGCCTCCACCGGCGAGTTCCCTGGCACCGGATTCCGCGTGTACCCGAGCGTCCGCTCGAGGAACGCCGCGGTTCGCCCGACATCGCGCGTCGGCAGCGTCAAGTGCGCCAGCGTCATCGCGGCAGTCGGGCGTACTCCTCGACGAGCGCGAGATAGCCTCGATCCTTCACACGTCCGGCGGCGCCGATGCTGACGGCGCGCAGCACGCGGCGCGCCTGTCTGCGCTCGAAGGAATCGCCCGGCGATGACGCCTTGCTCGACAGCTTCGAGAGGCGATCGCGAAGCTGCATGAGCGCGAGGTCATGGCGTGACTCGTCCTGCAGGTTCGCTTCGAGGCCGTCGATCTCCTCCGCGCTGGAAGCAATGACACCGGCGACGTTGTTGCCCGCGAGCGCCACCTGCAACGCGACACGGGCGCCGCCGGAAAGACCTGTCACGTAGACACGCCGCGGATCGAGTGAAAAGCGGCCGCCGAGATCGGTCAACATGGCCTGCAGCGCGGTCACAGACTCCGACCACGGACCATTCCGCGAGACATTCGAGCCGGCGACGATGTACCCGTATCGCTCGGCCGCGGCGGCATACGTCTCGACCATCTGACGCCCGCGCGCGGCGGGGTGAAGGCCAATCAGCAGGTTCCACTTCCGCTCGGTGGAATACCCCGACGGCACATAGAGCGCGTAGGTCTGTGCGGGATCTGTGGCGCACTTCACCTCGTCGATGATCGTGCCGCGGGGGATGTCCTGGGCGTTCGCGCCGGCTGCAACGCCAGCGAGCACGATCGCGATGAAGAAGACGCGCGATGCGCGGCGCACGTTGGTGATCATAACTCCGTGGCTTCCGCCTTCACGCGGAAGACAAGTACGTCTCAACATGGCGTGCAAGCCGGCGGGACGCGCGGTTCGCCTCGAACAGATGACCGCGGAGGGTGTGAACGAATCCAATGAAGTAGAGACCCGGAGCGCCCGCCGGCTCCCCTGAAGCACTGCGCGGTTCACCGCACGCGTCAAGCACGCCTGGGACGTCGATGAGCGATTCGAGGCCCGTGCTGAATCCGGTTGCCGCGATGATCGCATCGAACGGCTCGCTCGTCCCGTCCGCGAAGACCGCGCCGGTCGCGGTCAACTGTTCGACGGCGGGGCGCACCGTCACGCCCCCGCGCTCGAGGGCATCCACGAAGCCGACATCGATGAGGGGAATTCGCCTCGTCGTGTAGGGTGCAAACTCCGCCTCCGGCACGCCGTAACGTGTCAGATCACCGAGCACGAGCCGCGCCGTCGTTCTGCCGATGCGATTGGCAATTGCAGGTGGCAGCGCGCTGAGCAGAATGCTCGTCCGCTGAACGGGTACGCCGAACGGATCGCGCGGCACGATCGATGGCGGCGTGCGGACGCTGACGATGACGTCCGCCGCGCCGTTCTCGGCCAGGTCCGTGGCGATTTCCGCGCCGCTGTTCCCCGCTCCTACGACGAGCACGCGTTGTCCAGCGTACGGGACGCCATTCACGTACGTGGCCGAGTGCGACAGGCGGCCGCGGTACGACTCGCGGCCTCGCCAGGCTGGAACGACGGGCTGGCGATACTGTCCCGTTGCGACGACGACGACGTCTGCGCGCCACGGACCGCCGTGGACAGCCTCAACGCTCCAGCCGCGTTCGGACCGGCGGATCGTCTTCACCGTCACGCCATTCAGAACGTGCAGCCGAAAGTGACGCGCGTACTCCTTCATGTACTCGACGAACTCGTCGCGCGAGAGATATGTGGAGTAGCGGCGCGGAATCGGGAAGTGCGCGAGTCCGGAATAGCTGCGGATCGTGTGCAGGCGCAGCCGGTCGTAGCGCCGCGCCCACGTTCCGCCGATATCTGTGTCCTGCTCGAGGACGACCGCGGCGATGCCCCGCTGCGCCAGCGATGCCGCGGCCGAGAGCCCTGACGCGCCGCCGCCGACTACGACTACGGTGGATGGCACGGGTCCGTCCGCGTTGTCGGTGTTATCCGCGGCCCTAAATTTGGATCCTCGAAAATGCGCGCGCGCCGATCATCATGAACACGCACGCGATGAGTGCCATGATGGCGACGTCCGTCATGATTCCGAAGTATGCGGCCTGCACGAGCGCGCCGCGCAGCCCGTCGACGCCGTAGGTGAGCGGATCGACGCGCGTCGCGATCGCGAGGCCGGCCGGAATACCCGTCAGCGGGAACAGCGCGCCCGAGAGAAAGAAGATCGGCATCACGAGGAAGTTCATGATCAACTGAAAGCCCTGCATGTTCTGCAGCTGCGAGCCGATGGCGGTCCCGAGCGCCGCGAACACGATGCTGATGAGCGTCATGAAGAGGAACGCGAGCGGCAGCGTGGACGCGTTCGCGGGCCGGAAGCCGGCGATCAAGCACACGATGACGACGAGCAGCCCCTGGATGAGCGCGACCGTCGCGCCGCCAAGCGTTTTGCCGATCATGATCTGCAATCGCGGCACCGGCGCGACGAGCGTCTCCTTGAGAAAACCGAACTGCCGATCCCACAACAGCCCGATTCCCGAGAACACGGACGTGAACAGCACCGACATCGCAATCACGCCCGGTGCCACGAACTGCAGGTAGCTGCCCTGTCCGGCCTTCTGGAAGACCGGGCCGAGGCCGAACCCGAACGCGATGAGATACAGAATGGGCGAGCCGAGCGACGCGACGATCTGCGCGCGCGATCGTACGTAGCGCTTCAGCTCGCGCAGCCAGAGGATGTAAATCGCGCTCACGTCATCGCCTCCACATCTTCACGACCTGA
>JAICSD010000217.1 GCA_025937075.1 Vicinamibacteria bacterium
CTGTCGACGCGGCGCGGCGTGCAGGCAGGTACGCCGCCGCCAGCGACATCATCCCAATGACAGCTGTCGCACAGCCGAGCGCGCGAGGATCCAGCGGCGACACTTCGAAGAGCAACGACTGCAGCACCGGCGTGACCATGACCGCGCCGGCCAACCCTGCGGCGATCCCGATCGCAACCGCTCCGAGCGTCCGGCTCACGGTCCCCCTGATGACGCGTGCGGCGGTCGCGCCGAGCGCCAGCCGCACGGCGATTTCCCGCCGCTGCAGCGTGACCAGATACGACAACACGCTGTAGATGCCGAATCCCGCCAGCGCGAGCGCCAGGGCCGCGCATGCCGTCAGCAGTCCGAATACGTTCCGGCGCGTCTCCTGATCCCGCGCGACGATGCGCGCGAAGTCGCGGACGTCGACGAGCGGCTGATCCGGATCGATCTCCTGCACGATCCTCTGCACGCTGCCGGCGAGCGTCATCGGAGGAACGCTCGTCCTGATCGCCAGCTCGGATGGCTGGAAGAACGTGATGGCCGTCTGCGTGAAGGGGACGTAAACGGCCGGGAGCGGCACGAGGTCCAGGCCGCGTTCGCGGACGTCCGCGACGATGCCGACAACGGTCAGCCACAGCGGCGTGTCGCCTCCGGTGCCCGTGTTGATGCGGCGCCCGAGGGCGGCCCGATCGGAGAGGTACCGTCGCACGAACGCCTGATTCACGACGACGACGGGCGTGCTGCGCGAGGTGTCATCGTCTCGCAGCAGGCGCCCGTCGATGAGGCGCGCGCCGATTGTTTCGAGATACTGCGCGCTCACGAGACGGAACAGAGCATCCTCGCCGGGTCCGCGCGGAGCGACGCGGTTCTCGACGGTGATCCCCATCGTGTTTCCCCGGCTCGTGAACGGCAGATCCGATGTCAGGCCGGCGCGCTGCACGCCGGGGAGCCGTCGAACACCGGCCAGCAGGCGTTGAAAGAACGCCTCGCGCACACCGGCGTCCTGATACTTCGGACCGGCGATCGCGATACGCGCGGTGAACACCTGCGAGGCGTCGAACCCGGGATCGATGCGCGCGAGGCGCGCAAGCGTTCCAATCATCAGCGCGGCTCCGGAGAGCAGCACGACGGCGAGCGCCACCTGGACGCCGAGGAGCACGTGCCGGAGCGCGAGCGAGCGGCCGACGATTCGGGCGCCCGATCGCTCGGCGTTCGTGATGAGCGATGCGCGTGCCGCAAATACCGCAGCGGGCACGGCCGTGGCTACGGCGGCGGTCAGGCCTGCCCCAAATGCGATGAGCGCTGACCGCTCGTCGTTCAGCGACGCGGGATCGACTGGAAGGCTGCGGGGTACGAGCCACGCGAGCAACTGCACGCCCGTACGCGCGGTGATGAACGCGGTCGCCCCGCATGCGGCGCCGAGCAACGCGGCCTCCACGACGCTCTCGGCGACGATACGCGGGGACGATGCGCCGAGCGCGGCGCGGATGGCGAGCTCGGTCCGCCGGTGCGATCCTCTCGCGAGCGCCAGGCCAGCCACGTTGACGCAGGCAATGAGAAACACGCAGACTGCGGTCGCCATCAATGCCGCGAGCGGCCGATCGGCGCCCGCGAGAAGCTCCTCCTTCAAAGGGACGAGCGCGAGACCGACGCGATCGTTCGTCGACGGAAATGCCGCCGCGAGCTGCTGCGCGAACGCGCTCGCTTCCGCTCTGGCGTCGGCAAGCGTGTGTCCGTCACGGATGCGGCCGACCGCGTGAAGGTAATGGCTGTTCCGGTGCGCGGCCTGCTCCGGCGACAACGACAACGGAATCCACGACTCGACTCGGACGTCGGGAAACTGGAACCACGGCGGCATGACGCCGACGACCGCGTAGGGCCGATCGTTGAGCCGGAGCGTTTGTCCCACGGCTGCACGCGGATCTCCGAAGCGCCGGCGCGCGAGTGTGTCGCTGAGCACCACGACCGCCGCCCCCGCGCGCTCTTCGTCGTCCGAGAAGAAGCGACCTGCCGCTGGCGCGACGCCGAGCATCGGCAGCAGTTTGCCGCTCGCGGCGAGTCCTTCGGTTTCTTCCGCGGGCCCGCCGCCCGTCAGGTTCAGCCACCGCATGCCATACGCCGCCACTTCCATCGATCGCATGCGCTCGCGGAGATCCAGATACATCGCCGGGCTGACGCGGACGCGCGGCGTTCCGAATGCGGAGAAGTCCTCCCAGATCTTCACCAGGCGATCGGGGGCCGCATAGGGGAGCGGTCGCAGCACCGCGCGATCGAGGACGCTGAAGACCGAGGCCGCTGCTCCGGCCCCGAGACCCAGAATCCCAATCACCCATACGGCGTACGTGCGGGTTGCGCGGAGCGAACGCAGCGCCTCTCTGACGATCATCATGTCGTGGTTAGACGGAAGCCCGTGATGCCGCGTTAGCTGACGGGGTGGGCGGTGGGACGAACGACAGGACGGCCAGCTACACGAGCGCGTCAATCGGCGTGATCCTGAGCGGATATCAGCACGACGGCGCGCGCGGTGTCGTGTCGATCCACAAGGCCGGAGGCAGCGTGATCGTGCAGGAGCCGGAGACCTGCGAAGCACAGGACATGCCCCAGGCCGCGATTCGCACGGGCTGCGCGATGCGAATCCTGCGTCCGGAGCTGATCTCCTCCGCGATCCTCGATCGCGTGGATCAGCTCGAGCTCGAGCGCCTCACGCACGAATTCGATGAGCCGTTCTGCCGAAGCTGGCCGGCCGTATCCTGAGGCCTCTTTAGCTGCGCGTGTAGCCTGGACGTGCCCGTACGCTGACACCGGGCTGCGCGACGCGCACCTGAAGGCGATGCCAGCCGGCGCGCTCGACGCCTTGCGGCGTGTAGCTGACCAGATACCGGTGCCTGAACTGATCCAGCACCGTCGCGAAGGCCGTGTCGAGATCGCGGGTGGAATCGACCTCGAATAGATCGCCGCCGCTCGCCTCAATCAGGTCCCGCAGGAACGGCGGCTTGCCCACGCTTCGCAAGGCGACGCCGTACACGACGACATCGGAGCGTTTCGCCGTGTCGAGCACGCGCTCGGCGTCCAAATAACTCGAGACTTCCACACCGTCGCTGAAGATGATCACGAGCGCGCGGCCAGGCTGCGACTCTCCGAGCAGCAGCGCCGTGTGCGCGGCATCGATCAGCGACGTGTCTCCGCCCGGAAGGGCCTCGTCGAGTGCGGACTGCAATCCCGCGATATCGTGTGTGAGCGTGGAGCGTACGACGACCGCGTCCCCGAAGGTCACCACCGCTGCCTGATCCTCCGGTTTCAGGCGATGCAGCAGGTTGTCGCCGGCGCCGCGCAGGTGGCGCAGGCGTTCGCCTTCGACGCTGCCGCTTGCGTCGAGAGCGAAGACGAGGTTCAGCGGCAGTTCCTCGAAGGCGACGTGATCGATCTGCTGCGGCACGCCGTTGTCGCGGATCTCGAAATCCTTCCTCGTCAGTCCTTGTACCGGCTGCCCTCCGCGCGTCGCGAGCACGTCGACGCGAACCGTCTCGATGCCCGAACGAAACGTCGCCTGTTGCGCCGAGAGAAGGGCGAGGCAGGGCAGCGCACACGTCAGGACGATCGCTCGATCGATCATCGGGGTGGTTGGCGATCGACCCAGGCGCGCACCGCGGCAAGCTGCTGATCGCCGTCCGCGGCAAACGATTCGTAGTACTCACGCCAGGGATCCTTCCGGTCATCCCGGTCTGTCGGAAGCTTCTCGAGCCGTTGCAGCGCCCGCCGCGCTGAGGCGAGGTCGCCCGACGTGCGATAAAGGTCGCTCAGGCCCAGCAGCGGCGATTGCGCGGTGGGGAACATTTCCGCGGCGCGCTCGAAGGATGCGCGCGCGTCGTTCAGATGGCCCAGCGCACCCTCTTCGGTGCCGAGAAAGAGCTCGGCGAGATAACGGAGCCGTCGATCGTGCAACTCGGCGGCGAGGGGACGCAGAAGGGTAGCCGCGTCGCTGTGTTTCCCGAGATGCCCGAGCACCCGCGCCAGTCGCAGGCGCGCTTCGTCGGGTCCACCTCCTGCTGCGGACTTGCGCAGCAGCCGTTCGGCATGGTGCCACTCGTCCTGCGCCGACGGAAATTGCCGCTCTCGCGACATCTCCGGGCGCGTAGCCGCCACGCTCTGGACGCCGGCCGATGCCAATGCCTCGTGCATGGCGCCGGCGTAGAAAAGAAGCACAGGATCGTCGGGTAACACCTCGAGCGCGCGCAGCAGGTGGAACTGTGCGGAGCCAAAGCGCCGGGTCCCTTCGAAGTGCGCCGCCAGCGCGCGGTACCACATCGGCACGAACGGGTCGGACGGCGGATGCGGGAGAATCCACGTCAGGAGCGTGCTGGCCAACCAGAGGTGGCCCGTTTCCGCCGTCGACGTCACGTACTCGCCGTCGATGGAGTACACGAGCGTGCCGCTGTCGCGACGGCGACTGGGCCGAGCCGAATACGGATCGAGCTGCGGCGGCAGATCATCGAGCGTGAACTCAGCGGCCTGGCGCGGCAGCAGCAACGCGATGTCCATATGCAGCAGCGCACCCCGCCGGAGGACGTCATTCCGATCGTCGAGCCGATCGAAATCCGCTCGAAGAACGCCGCGCAGCATCCTCCGGAGAAGGTCGGAATAGTGCGCAGCATCGACCGACATGTCGAGGAGCGGTTTATCGACAGCGCCGGGACGATGCTGACGTGCGGATTGAATCCAGCGGCGGACGAGATGCAGATCGTCCTTCCGCTCGGGCGCGAGGGAAAGCGACGCCACGATCAGGACGATCGCAACCTTTGGCACGGAACGCCGGCGCGCATTATCTCACGCGACGCACGGCGATCCGTGCGCGCTTGTCTCAGTCCGCCTTCAAGCCTTCGGCGGGTGGCACGCGGGCGGCACGCATGGCGGCCGTCACCGTTGCCGTATCGGCGCCTCGCGCCGCGACGATCATTGCGCGGAAGGGGAACAGCGAGGCCGTGTGATAAATCACGGGCTCGGCAGGTTGTCCGAGCGGCGCCTGTGCGACGTCTGCGACGATGCCGACGATGCGAAAGGGACCGGCTGCACGGAGATTGGTTCCCAGCGGTCCAATGTACCGCGCACTGGAAACGATCTCGCGGCCGAGCGCATCCTGGCCGGGAAAGGTCCGCTTCGCGAAGGTCTCGTTCACGATCACAACCGGCTCGGACCGCATCGTGTCTGCCGCGCTGAAATACCGGCCCCCCCTCAGCGTGGCGCGTGGCCGGCTCCGGCACTGCCTCAGGTGTGCGCACGCGCGTCGAGGTAGATGTCCTCCAGGTGCGCTGCGAGCTCCTCGATCGCGTGCACCGGCAGGTCCGGCGCGCCGCTCTTGCGCGCGTGGTCGCGAACCATCGCTCTCCAGCCGCGATCGCGCGTCATAGGCACCTCCTATGCGTACTTGATCCCTGCTACCTGCCCGAGCGCCGCAACGAACCGCGCCCATTCCGCGCGCTGGTCCGCGAGGACCTTGCGTCCCGCGTCCGTCAAACGGTAATGGCAGCGGCGGCGCTGGCCCGCGCGCTCGATCCACCGGCCGCGAATCCAGCCGCGGTCCTCCATGCGGTACAGCGTCGCGTAGAGCGACGCCAGCGTGAAACGCAGCCGGCCTGCCGATCGCTGCTCAATCAGACGCGCGATCTCGTAGCCGTGGTGGCTTTCGTCTTCGAGCACGGACAAGATCCCGGGATTGGGGATTGGGGATTGGGGATTAGGGATTAGGGATTGGGGATTCGGGATGAGGGATTCTAAGATGACGCTGTGACCCGCCGCGCTCTTATCCTGCTGATCGCCTTCCCCGGCATCTGGATGCTGCCGATCTTCTGGCTTTCCACGCAGGACCGGATCGTACGGGGAGCGCAGGAGCCAGGGCCGAACGCGGCAGGCGACTGGCCCGCGTACGGGCGCGACGCGGGCGGCGAGCGCTTCTCGCCGCTCGACCGCATCCGGCGCGAGAACGTCGGGTCACTGCAGGTTGCGTGGACGTTCCGCACGGGCGACGCGTACCAACCGAAGGAAGGTCGGTCGACCGCCTTCGAGGCGACGCCGCTCTACGTCGACGGAACGCTTTTTCTGAGCACGCCCCTGGGTCATGTGATCGCTCTCGATCCTGTGGCGGGGCGTCCGACGTGGATCTTCGACGCGAAGGTGCCGCGCGAGATGGGCTACGGCGACTTCGCGAGCCGCGGCGTCTCGACGTGGGCACGCGGCACCGAGCGCCGCATCTTCGTCGCGACCGTCGACGCGCGGCTGATCGCGCTCGATGCGGCGACCGGCCATCTGATTCCGTCGTTTGGATCCGACGGCAGCATCGATCTTCGAAAGGGGCTGCGCATCCCTCCCACCGGTTTCTCAGACTACGAAGAGACGTCGCCGCCCGCCGTGATCGGCAACAACATCATTGTCGGATCGGCTATCGCGGACGGCACCGCGAAACCGCATCCCAGCGGTGAAGTGCGTGCGTTCGATGCGGTCACGGGCCGGCTCGAGTGGACGTGGGATCCCAGTCCGCAGGATTCCTCCGCGGAGGGGGCCGACACCTGGCGCAACGGCAGCGGCGCGCGGACCGGCAGTGCGAACGCATGGTCGGTGATCGTGGCCGATCCGGAGCACAACCTCGTCTTCGTGCCGACGAGCAGCCCGGCCCATGACTACTACGGTGGCGAGCGTCTCGGCGACAACCTCTTCTCCGACTCGGTCGTCGCGCTCCGCGCGGACACCGGCGCGCGCGTGTGGCATTTCCAGACCGTGCACCATGATCTGTGGGACTACGACGTCGCGTCACCGCCGATTCTCTTCGATTGGAAAAAGGACGGGCGTACGGTTGCGGCGGTCGGGATCGCGTCGAAGACGGGCCACCTCTTCATACTCGACCGCGCGACGGGTGCGCCGCTGATTCCAGTCGACGAGCGCTCCGTCCCGAAGAGCGATGTGCCTGGCGAGCAGTCGTCGCCGACGCAGCCGTTCCCGTCGGCGCCGCAATCGCTCGCTCGATCCACTCTGAAACCGCAAGACGCCTGGGGCGCGACGGACGAGGATCGCGCCTGGTGCCGCGGTGTGATGAGCAGCCTGAGGACGGACGGGATTTTCACGCCGCCATCAGTACGAGGAACGCTCGTGATCCCGGGCAACATCGGCGGGATGGCCTGGGGCGGGATTGCCTACGATCGCGTCCACGACCTGCTCGTCCTGCCGGTGAACAACCTCGCGGCGGAGGTTCGTCTGATTCCGCGTGACGCGGTCGATGCGGAACGGAAAGGGGGCCGACTGAGCGGCGAGTTCGAGTATCACCCGCAGCTGGGCACGCCCTATGGCGTGGTGCGGCGGTTCCTGCTCGGTCCACGCACGCACTTGCCCTGCACGCCGCCGCCCTGGGGAACCCTGGCGGCGGTCAGGCCCGCTACAGGAGAGATCGCCTGGCAGGTACCGCTCGGGCAGTTTCCCGGTGCGGAGAAGGTCCCCGGCGCTGCCGACGGAGGGTCGATCACGCTGGGCGGTCCGATCGTGACGGCGGGCGGACTGGTGTTTACCGCAGGGACGCTCGAGCCCGCGATCTACGCCTTCGACGTGCAATCGGGCAAGCAGCTCTGGAAGGGCGTCCTTCCGACCAGCGCGCGATCGACGCCGATGACGTTCCTCGGCCCTGACGGACGGCAGTACGTCGTCGTCGCCGCCGGC
>JAICSD010000239.1 GCA_025937075.1 Vicinamibacteria bacterium
CAAGGCGGAGCTGGCGCGGATTGAATCCGAGCGTCAGGCAGTGCTGATCAAAGCGGACGCAGAAGGCAAGCGCCTGATCGAAGAAGCGCGCGCGGCAGCGGCGCGCGTCGGCAGCGAGGAAACACGCAAGGCGCTCGCGGCCGCGGAGCAGATCCTCGTGCGCACGCGTGAAGCCACGGCACGCGAGCACGATCGCATGCTCGCCGACGTGAAGCGCGAGGTCGGCCGCCTCGTCATTCAGACGACGGCGTCCGTCACGGGCAAGATTCTCACGGCCGACGATCAGCAGCGGCTGGCGGAGGAGACGACCAGGCAACTGGCGGTCTGAGGCATGAACCGGACGAAACAGGCCAGACGCGCCGCCCGGCAGTTGTTGCGCGCGTGTACGGTCGACGGACACATCGACGAGGCGCGCGCGGCGCTCGCCGTCCATCGCCTTGCCGAGTCGGGGCGACGGGGTTCGCTTGCGACGCTGACCGCGCTGCAGCGGCTGGTCAGGCTCGATCGCGATCGGCATCGAGCGGTCGTGGAAAGCGCGGCGCCGTTGAGCGAGGACCTGCGGGGCCGACTGGCGGCGGGACTGAGCGAGCGCCACGGAGACGGGCTCGAAACCGTGTTCCTACCCAATCCCGCGCTCATCGGCGGCGTTCGAATCACCGTGGGAAGCGTCGTCTACGACGGCAGCATCCACGGCAGGCTGGCCGCGCTCGGGGCGCGCCTGTGAGGCCGTGACGCTCGACATGAGGGAATGACCGATGGTGGACCTGCTGCAGCAAATCGAAGCGGAGATCGCGGGCGTCAAGACGGCGACGACGAGGCAGAGCGTCGGCGTCATTCGCGAGATCGGCGACGGCGTCGCCAGGGTCGAAGGGCTCGGGGACGTGATGCTGAACGAGATGCTCGATTTCGGGCGCGGCATCACGGGCCTTGCACTGAACCTCGAAGAGACCGAGGTCGGCGTCATCATCCTGGGTGACTACACGCAGCTCCAGGAAGGCGATGAGGTTCGCTCGACCGGGAAGCTGCTGCAAGTGCCCGTCGGCACGGGACTGCTCGGCCGCGTGGTGAACACGCTGGGCGAGCCGCTCGACGGCAAGGGGCCGATCCCGAGCACGGTCGCGTATCCGGTCGAGAAGCGCGCGCCGGGCATCATCCGGCGGCGCCCGGTCAGTCAACCCGTACAGACCGGCATCATGCCGATCGACGCGATGATCCCGATCGGCCGCGGCCAGCGGGAGCTGATCATCGGCGATCGCTCCACCGGAAAGACGACGATCTGCATCGACACGATCATCAGCCAGGCGCGGCTGAACCGTGCGGCCGAGGCCGCAGGCGACACGACCTACAGGCCGCTCTACTGCATCTACGTCGCGATCGGGCAGAAGCAGTCGACGATCGCGCGAATCATCAGCGTGCTCGACGAAGCCGGTGCGCTTCCCTACAGCATCGTCCTCGCCTCGGCAGCCTCGGATTCAGCGACCAGTCAATACCTCGCGCCGTTCGCCGGTGCGGCCATGGGCGAGTGGTTCATGGACAACGGCATGGACGCGCTGATCGTCTACGACGATCTCTCCAAGCACGCGGTCGCCTATCGCCAGGTGTCGCTCGTGCTGAAGCGTCCATCCGGCCGCGAGGCGTACCCGGGTGACGTCTTCTACCTGCACAGCCGGCTGCTCGAGCGCGCCGCGCGCGTCGGCGAGCAGTTCGGCAACGGATCGCTGACGGCGCTCCCCATCATCGAGACGCAGGCCGGCGACGTGTCCGCATACATTCCGACGAACGTGATCTCGATCACGGACGGACAGATCTTCCTCGAGACGGATCTGTTCTATCAAGGCGTGCGTCCCGCGATCTCGGTCGGGATCTCCGTATCGCGTGTCGGCTCGGCGGCGCAGCTCAAGGCCATGAAGCAGGTCGCCGGACAGCTCAAGGGCGATCTCGCGCAGTTCCGCGAGCTGGCCGCGTTCGCGCAGTTCGGCTCGGAGCTGGACACGGCCACGCAGGCCAAGATCGATCGCGGCAAGCGGATCGTCGAGCTGTTCAAGCAACCGCAGTACAGCCCGATTCCGGTCGAAGTCCAGATCGGCGTCATCTGGGCGGTCCAGAACGGCTACATGGACGACGTGCCGGTCGACCGCATCAAGGATTTTCAGGCGGCGTGGACGGACTTTCTGACGACGCGAAAGCCGGATGTCCTCGAGCGGGTCGCCACGCAGAAGGCGATCAGCCCGGAGTTGTCGGCCGAGCTGAAGGGCGCGGCCGATCAGTTCAAGCAGACGTGGACGAACTAGGCGTACCATGAACAGCCCGCGCGATCTCCGCCGCCGCATCAAGTCGATCCGCGGCACCGCCCAAATCACCAAGGCGATGCAGATGGTCGCGGCCTCGAAAATGCGCAAGGCGCAGCAGACCGCCCTCGCGACGGCGCCCTTCGCGCGGCTGCTGTACCGCATTCAGCGAAGCGCGGTCACGCACGCGGCGCTCTTCAACCACCCGCTCCTGACGGCGCGCCCGGTGCACAAGCGCGCCGTCATCCTGATTGCCGCCGACAAGGGGCTCTGCGGCGCGCTCAACACGAACGTGTTCCGGATCGCATCGCAGTTCGATCCCGCGTCGACGGTGTACATTGCCGCCGGCCGCAAGGCTGCGCAGTTCGTCGCACGATCGCGCCGGACGCTCGTCGCCGAGTTTGCGTACGGCGACACCCCGAGATTTCCCGAAGCCCGGGCGATCGCCGGCTTCGCCCGCGATCTGTTCCTGAACGGTGACGTCGACCAGGTGCAGATCGTCGCCACGCGCTTCGTCAACACCCTGACCCAGCAACCGGTCTCGATCGAGTACCTTCCGGTCGGACAGATCCTCGGCGTGACGGTGCCAGGCGCCGAATCGGAGGAGGATTTCGCGGCCGAGAGTGGCGACGTCGAGTTCGAGCCCGGGCCGGAAGCGGTGCTCGCGTACCTGCTCGGCCATTACCTCAACATCTACATCTTCTACGTGCTGCTCAACGCGAAGGCCAGCGAGCAGAGCGCCCGGATGGTGTCGATGAAGAACGCGACCGACAGCGCGGAAGGCCTGATCAAAGAGCTCACGCTCGAATACAACAAGCTGCGCCAGGGCAATATCACCAAGGAACTGCTCGAGATCGCGGGCGGTCAGGCGGGGTGAGGTACGCGTCATGAACACCGGTCGAGTCATTCAAGTCGTAGGTCCGGTCGTCGACGTCGAGTTTCCCGGCGTCCTGCCGCCCATCTTCAATGCCCTGACCGTCGACTATACGGTCGACGATCAGCCCGTGTCGCTGACCCTCGAAGTGCAGCAGCACCTCGGCGACCGCTGGGTGCGCGCGATCTCGATGGCGGGCACCGACGGACTGAAGCGAGGCTTCGAGGTGACCGACAGCGGCGGTCCGATCTCGATGCCGGTGGGCGAAGGCGTGATGGGCCGCGTGTTCGACGTCACCGGCAACCCGGTCGACGAGCGCGGGCCGGTCAAGGCCGACAAGTATTACCCGATCCATCGCCCCGCGCCGCCGCTCGTGGATCAATCGACGTCGCCGGAGGTGCTCTCGACGGGCATCAAGGTCATCGATCTGATCTGTCCGTTCCTCAAGGGCGGGAAGGTCGGGGCGTTCGGCGGCGCCGGCGTCGGCAAGACCGTCGTGATCATGGAGCTGATCAACAACATCGCGAAGCTGCACGGCGGCGTGTCGGTGTTCGCCGGCGTTGGCGAGCGCACGCGCGAGGGAAACGATCTCTATCACGAGATGTCGCAGGCCGGCGTCATCGATCAGAACAACCTCGGCGCGTCGAAGATCGCGCTCGTGTACGGCCAGATGAACGAGCCGCCCGGCGCGCGCCTGCGCGTTGCGCTGTCCGGGCTCGCCATCACGGAGTACTTCCGCGACGAGAAGGGACAGGACGTGCTGCTCTTCATCGACAACATCTTCAGGTTCTCGCAGGCCGGATCGGAGGTGTCGGCGCTGCTCGGCCGCACCGCGAGCGCTGTCGGGTATCAGCCGACGCTGGCCGCTGAAATGGGCGGCCTCCAGGAGCGGATCACGTCCACCAAGAAAGGATCGATCACCTCGTTCCAGGCCGTCTACGTTCCGGCCGACGACCTGACGGATCCCGCGCCGGCGACAACGTTCGCGCATCTCGACGCGACGATCGTGCTCGAGCGCTCGATCGCCGAGCTCGGCATCTATCCCGCGGTAGATCCGCTCGCGTCGACCTCGCGGGCGCTGGCGCCGGAGATCGTCGGCGAGGAGCACTACGACGTCGCACGCCGCGTCCAGAAGGTGCTGCAGCGATTCAAGGACCTGCAGGACATCATCGCGATCCTGGGCATGGACGAGCTCTCGCCGGAGGACAAGCTGACGGTGTACCGTGCACGCAAGATTCAGCGATTTCTCAGTCAGCCGTTCAGCTCCGCGCAGGTGTTCACCGGCCGCGAAGGGCGGCAGGTACCCGTCGCCGAGACGGTCCGCGGCTTCAAGGAGATCCTCGAGGGCAAGCACGACAGCGTGCCCGAAGGCAACTTCTACATGAAGGGCGGAATCGATGAAATCCAGCAGGGGTGAGCGGCGTGGCTGAGACACTGAGACTCGAGATCGTGACACCGGAGGCGATCGTCGTCTCCCAGGATGCCGAGATGGTCACCCTGCCGGGCGTCGAAGGGCAGATGGGCGTCTACCCGCACCACGTCCGCCTCATCACGCAGATCGTGCCCGGCGAAATCATCGTCGAGCGCAACGGGCAGGAGAGATTTCTTGCCGTCGGCGAAGGCCTCGTGGAGGTCACGGCGAGCAGTGTCTCGATCCTGACCGACATGGCAATCCCTGCGGACAAGATCGACGAAGCACGCGTCGAGGAAGCACGCCTGCGGGCGGAGGCGCGGCTGCGCGAGAAGATCTCGGACGAAGAGGTCGCGTCCGTCAACGCATCGTTGGCCCGCTCGCTGGCGCAGCTGCAGGTGAGGCGCCGGTTCCGGCTGTGACCGTTCCTGCCGCCGCCGGCGCCACGGGCGACGACGGCGCCGCGTACCAATCCTTCGGCGAAACGATCTTCGGCTGTTCCGGATCCCCTTCGTAGGCGGGCGTCATGATCTGGACGCCGTACTCGTTGAACACGTCGAGGATGTTGCGGTGCAGCGCCGTGTACAGCGGCATCATGGCGGGCACGTCGCGGCACGCCGCGTTCAGCTCGTAGACCACCGCGAAGTCGCCGAGACGCTTCATCAGCACGAACGGGCGAGGCTCCGCGGCGAGCCCCCGCGTGCGGGCCGCAGCCTCGAGCAGCATCGCCTCGACCTGGCGCCACGGTGTTTCGTAGCCGATGCCGACCTCCGTGTGGAGCAGAAGCCCGCGCGTCGCCGAGAGCGAGCTGTAGTTGACGACCTCGCCGGCCAGGATCTGCGAGTTCGGGATGACGATCTCCTCGTTCTTGAGCGATCGAAGATGCGTCACCTGCAGGCGCATCTCGATTACATCCCCCGTTGCCTCCCCGATCTTCACGCGATCCCCAATCTTGAAGGCGCGGCGGTAGGTCATCATGTACCCGGCGATGATGTTCGAGATGGCCGACGACGATCCAAGCGAGAACACGATCCCGATGAACAGCGAGACGCCCTTGAAAGCGGCAGACTCGGACCCGGGAATATATGGATAGGCCACGACGAGGGCGAACGCGATGACGGCGACGCGGACGATCTTGTAGGTCGGCTGCGCCCACTCGGCGTCGAAGCCCGAGAGCGTGACGCTGCCGCGGCCGACCGCCTCGAAGAACAGCCGGATGATTCTGAGCGCGATTCGGATCGTCACGAACAGCACGGCGAGGAACACCAGCTGCGGCAGACTACGGACGAACCCGCTGGCGATCACCTGCAGCGGCGCCACGGCAAGGCTGGCCATGTTCCGCGCCGCGCCGCGCGTCCACGGCCACTGCGCGAGGACGAACCCGATCCCCACCAGGAGAGCTGCGAGCAGCGTCAGCGTCCGGAGCACCACGAGCGTGTGCCGGAGCCCAGCCCAGATCCGCTCGGCTTGCATCACCTCGAACGATTGAATGCCGACGGAGTGAATCCGCGATTGAAGTCGGCGCTGCAGGAGCCGATCGATCGAGCGCCAGAACATCAAGAGGGCCGCCAGTATCACCGCGAGCAGGACGACCCCCACCAGTGTCCTGACAGCTGCGCGCCTCAAGGCCGCCGGCGTGCGCGCCGTCCGGTATTCCGCGATCGCCTGGCCGAGCCGGTGAAGGTTCGCCGTGGCGAGATCTGCGCGCGAGACCTGCTCGAGGCTGGCGTCCGCATCCACGACCGCCAGGATCGGGCGATCTCCGGCCATGATGCGCGTCGAGCTCTGGCTGTCCACGAGGTGAAGCGAGCCGATCGTGACGGCGGGATCCGCGGCGGCTGCGATGATGCGATCGCGGATCATGTCCGCGCGGGCCTGGGCAGGGAAGGAGGAAACACCGCGTACGCGGAAGAGCGCCGTGCCGTCAATCACGACGGGTGCCGTCTGCAGCCCCGCGACGTCGTCAGGCGTCCCCTGCGTCTGCGCAGCGAGCGGCGTGCCGGCGCACAGGCCGAGAATCAGCAACAGAATCGGCAGGCGTGTGCCGGCCATTTCAGCTCCAGTCATGCGCCGTCACGCGTTCAGTACGCGGTCAGCCCCGCGTCGCGAAACACCGCGCAGGTGCGCTCGACCATGTCGAAGTCCGGCGGACTGACATCCTCGAGCGTGTACGGGATGCCGAGCTCCTTCCACTTGTACTTCCCCATCTGGTGAAAGGGCAGGATGTCCACGCGTTGCACGTTGCCGAGTCCGGCGGCGAAGCGGGCGGTCCTGGCGATGTCCTCGAGATCGTCTGTGAGGCCCGGAACGAGTACGTAGCGCATCCAGATGGGCCGGCCGCGCTCGGCAAGCCGTCGTGCGAACTCCAGCGTCGGCCCGTTTTCCATGCCCGTGAGGCGCCGGTGGTGTTCGCGTACCACGGCTACCC
>JAICSD010000170.1 GCA_025937075.1 Vicinamibacteria bacterium
CCCTTTCGAGCGGATCTCGACGGTGTCGTCGGCGACGAGGCGATGGCCGCGGACGATCAGATCCAGCGCCGACTCACTCTTGCCGATGCCGCTCTCGCCGACGATGAGCACGCCGAGGCCGAGAATGTCCATCAGGACGCCGTGCACCGTTCCGCGTGGCGCGAGATACGCGTCGAGCGCGGCCGAGAGCCGCGCCATGGCCAGCGGGGTGGCCGACCGCGTGCGCATCAGCGGCACGCCCGCCGCGTCTGCCTCGATCGCGATTTCCGGTACGGGCCGCAGGTCGTCGGTGACGACGACGCACGGCAGCGCGTGCGAGAGCACGCGGCGCATGACGGCGGACCGGTCCGATGGCGAGAGCGACTCGAGGAACCGGACTTCGCTTTCCCCGAAGACGAGCACGCGCCCTTCGCGCAGATACTGATCGAATCCGGAGAGCGCGAGGCCGGTCTTCTGCGGATGCGGGTTGGTGATTCGGCGGTCGAGTCCGCTGGCGCCCGCGACGATCTCGAGATCGATCGCGCGCGACTCGCTCAGGTCGCGCAGGACGGTCGCTACGCTGACGCTCGCTCCCATGAATTGCAGATTGCAGATTGTAGATTGCAGATTGATTGTTGGATTAGGGATTTACAACTTGCAATCTGCAATCATAAATCTGAAATGCTCCGGGCTCAGTCCGGTTCGATGAGACCGTAGTTCCCGTCTTTCCGACGGTAGACGATGCTGACCGCGTCGGTCTCGGCGTTGCGGAAGACGACGAACGTGTCGGGCCCGCTCTCGACCCGCAGCGCGGCGTCGTCCACGGACATCGGCTTGACGGCGTAGCGTGTCGCGCGCACGATCCGCCGCGGCGACGGCTCCTCCGGCGCGCTGCCGAGCGAGGTCGCGGGCGATCGTTTGCCGTTGTCGCCGCGCTTGCGCTCGGTGAACTTCGACTTCAGCTTCTGCGCCTGCTGTTCGAGCCGGCTGGTGGCATCCGCGACCGACGGGTTCCAGGCGTTTCCCTCCCCTGTCGCGCGGAGCATGTGGTCGCCTCTCGCATGGATCACGATTTCCGCGAGGTGGCGGTATTTCTCCTTCGTCAGGATGATCGTGGCGGAGATGGCGCGATCGTTCAGAATGCGCTCGACCTTCGAGAGCCGGCGGGTGATGAGCTGGCGGATGGCCGGGGTGATCGCCACCTGCCGGCCCGTGATGGCTACACGCATGTCGGTGAGGTCAGTACAGGACCTTGCGCTGGTTCGACGTGGGGATCTTCAGCTCCTCGCGGTACTTCGCGATCGTGCGCCGGGCGAGCATGAGCCCTTCCTTCTGCAGGATGCTGACGATCTTCGAGTCGCTCAGCGGCTTGCGCGGGTCCTCGTTTTCGATGATCTTCCGGATCCGCTGCTTGATCGTGACCGACGAGACGCTGTCGCCGTACGAGCTGCTGATCCCGCTGTGGAAGAAGTACTTCATTTCGAACACGCCCTGGGGCGTGTGCATGTACTTGTTGTTCACGACGCGGCTGACCGTGGATTCGTGCATGCCGATGTCGTTCGCGACGTCGCGCAGCACGAGCGGCCGCAGATACTCGATGCCGTTGTCGAGGAACTCCCGCTGGAAATTGATGATGCTGTTGGCGACCTTCTGGATGGTCTTCTGCCGCTGGTCGACGGACTTGATCAGCCACAGTGCGGACCGGAACTTGTCCTTCACGTAGTTCCGCGTCTCGTTGTTCTCCTCCGTCCCGGGCGCGTTCTTGTCGAGCAGACGCCGGTACGTCGGGCTGATCCGCAACTGCGGCAGCCCCTCCTCGTTCAGCATCGCCACGTATTGATCCTCGACCTTGACGACGTAGACGTCGGGGATCACGTACTGCGATTGCTGCGGGTTGTACCGGCTCCCCGGCTTGGGGTCGAGGTTGCGAATGATCTCGATGTGCTCCTTGAGATCCTCGATCGTCATCCCCAGCCGCCGGGCGATCTCCGGCACCTGATGGTTCTGCAGCAGGCGGAGGTGTTCGGTGACGATCTTCTCCGTCGGCGTGCCTTCGAGGCCCAGGAACTTGAGCTGCAGCCAGAGGCATTCCTGCAGGTCGCGCGCGGCGACGCCGTGCGGATCGAAGGTCTGCAGGAGCTGGAGCGCCTTCTCGACCTCCGCCACGGGCCATTCGCCCATCGCGGCAATCTCTTCGACCGACGCGACGAGATAGCCGTCGTCATCCAGATTGCCGATGATCGCGGTGCCGATGTCGCGCACCTGATCGTCGTCGGACTGGTGCAGCGACAGTTGCCAGAGGAGGTGATCCGACAGCGAGCTTGCCGACGAGAGCGTGTTCTCGATCGGCGGCAGCTCTTTGACCTCCGACGGCGTCCGGGAGCGATAGCCGTCGTCCAGATAATCGCCGAAAAAGTACTCGTAATCGGCGTCGTCCCACGTGTCGGGTTTGTCAGCGGGCGGCTGTTCGGGCTCGGGCTTGTCGGTCTGCGTCTGTTCTGCCGGCTGCAGTTCCTCGGTAGGCACTTCCTCCAGCAGCGGGTTCTCGACCATCTCCTGGTTCAGCAGGTCGGCGAGCTCGAGCGTCGACATCGGCAGCAGCTTGATCGCCTGCTGCAGCGATGGCGTCAGGATGAGCTTTTGGACGAGTTTTGTGTGCAGCTTCTGCTGGATTGCCATGGGTCCCGGTCAGCCGTCTCGACCTTTGATTTTAGTCCAATCGGAACTCGGAACCGAGGTAAATCCGCTTCACCTCCTCGTCTGCGGCGAGCGAATCGGGCGTTCCGCTGCGGAAAATGATGCCGTCGTGCACGATGTACGCGCGGTCGGTGATGCGCAGCGTTTCGCGCACGTTGTGGTCGGTGATGAGCACGCCGATGCCGCGCTGCTTGAGGTGGAAGATGATGTTCTGAATGTCGGTGACGGCGATCGGATCGATGCCGGCGAAGGGCTCGTCGAGCAGCATGAACTTGGGGGACATCACGAGCGCGCGCGTGATCTCGCACCGGCGGCGCTCGCCGCCCGACAGGGTGTAGGCCGGCGATTTCGCCAGCGGCGTCAACCCCAGCTCGGCCAGGAGATCGCGCAAACGGGTGCGCCGCTCGGCCCCCGAGATGTCGAGCGTCTCGAGGATCGCCATGATGTTCTGCTCGACGGTGAGGCCGCGGAACACCGACGCTTCCTGCGGCAGGTAGCCGATGCCCTTTCGGGCGCGGATATACATCGGGTCGTCGGTGACGTCGGTGCCGTCGAGGAGCACGCGTCCGGCGTCGGGCGCCGTCAGACCGACGATCATGGAGAACGTGGTCGTCTTGCCGGCCCCGTTGGGCCCGAGCAGCCCGATCACTTCCCCGGACTCGAGGCCGACGGTCACGCCCTTGACGACCGTGCGTCCGCCGTAGGATTTGGTGAGATCCTGCGTGCGCAGCGTCGGCATGCGTCAGTTCTTCACCGTGCCGCAGGCGATCGACTCAGTCTTCTGGCTGGATGTTTCGTTGCCGATGGAGCGGATGGTATCGGTGCCCTGATGGAATGTCAAAGCGGCGCCGGTCGTCACTTTGCAGTTCGGCGGCGTGTCGTCATAGACCTTCACGGGCGCGCCAACCATGGTGTATTCGTCGGTCGCCGCGATGTACGTCAAATGGGTACCTTCGGCCCGCCGCGTCTCCTGGCGCGAGATCACGGGATCCCCATATGCCTCCGCGCGCACGAGTTCGCCGCCGTCGTCGGAGAGGAACAGCTGAATCCTGTCGCCGGTCACGTCCCCATCGGGTCCGGTCATGTGGGCCTTGGTCGTGTACGTCGCCAGGTGCCTGGCGTCTTCGTACAGAAAATCCTGCGCCACAGTCGTCGTCGGCTCGGGTGGCTTCGCCGGCGAGGACGCGGCCGCCTTGGGGGCGTTCTCCGCAGGCGCCTGCTTGAGGGTCATCACCGTCCGGACGTTCGTCGTCGCGTGCAGGTTGCCGTTCTTGTCGTCGAGCACGATTTGGTCCGCCTGTACGACTGTGTCCTCCTGCCATAGCCGCGCATTGCCGGCGTAGGTCGCCAGCGAAGCATTCCCGTCGTAGTCCAGCCGATTGGATTTCACGTTCACCGGCTCGCCCTGTTTGAGCATGCCGGGCATCTTCACGTCTCCGGGCTGCTTCGTGTTTCGCTGCTGCTGGATCACGCTGCGCACGTTCGTATCCGCTTTCATCGACTGCGACGTCAGGGTCAACTGGATCGTGCGCGCATCGACCTGGAGACGGCTGTCGCTGACGTGCGGGCCGTTGCCGTGCTCGCCCGCGGCGGGCGGCTGCAGGTCGAGGCGGTCCGCCGCCACGTCATAGATCGCGACGGGCGCGTCGGCGGTCGTGTCAGTGCCGTCCGTGAAGTGCACCATGCCGTGGAACTCCGCGGTCTGCACGTCGCCGAACCCCGGCTTCGTCGTCACGTCGAGCCGCTCGGCCCGCGCGGTACGGTTGACGGCGTCGATCTTCTTCCTGGGGTTCGCCGCGCGCGTTTCCCGAAAATCGACGCTTCCGGAGAACGTTGCGCGCTGGAGCCCGCCGGGCGTTTCGCCGTTCGCCACCGGCGGACCGGACGCGACGAGGGTGGCGGAGCGGATTCTGCGCGCGGGCGTGTCGCCGTCCGGCGGCAAGTCCACCTGCACTTTGGTGTTCGCGGTCAGGCTGGTCACCGTGGACCCATCCGGCGCGAGCGAGATGTCGATCGTCTGGCCGGCGACCCGGCGAGCGCCTTTGCCCGGATCACCCGGGAGCTGAACGACCGCGTTGTCGACGAGGTGCGCGGTCTGCAGCGTGCGTCCATCGGGCGCATATGCCAGATCGATGTCCCTGGCCTGCATGTCGGCCCCGTTGGAGCCCGGGAGCGACGCGATGTGCGAGTTCGCGCGCAGCTCCATCCGCTCGATCCGCTGCTCGTCGTCCGAGAGGAACACGGTGGCCTCGTCGGTCGTGATCGTGCGCCCTTCGCCTTCGAGGTGCGCGCCCCCCGTGAACTTCATGTAGTGCTCGGGGCGGGCGAAACCCGCCGTGGCCGACGTGATGTGAACGGAGCCCTGCCCTTTCTCGTCCGGCGCGACATCGATTTTTGCGCGATCGAGGATCCAGAGGACGTCGCGGTTGCGGTCGTAGGTGCCCCCGACGCCCGAGCCTTTCATCCGCCCGCGTGTGAACGTCAGCGGGCCGGGGATTCGCGCGATGCCATCGCGATCGTCGTAGTCCGCCTGCTCCGCCTTCACCGTCACGCCGTCGCTCGTCGTCAGCGTGACCCCGCCCGACAGGTGCGCGGTTCCGATGTCCTTGCCGGGGGGCGACGTCAGTTCGGCCTCGCGCCCTTTGATGGTGATGGTCTTGCCGGTTTTCGGCAGCGTGATCTCGACCCCGTCGAACAGGCGCGTACGGCCGTCCGCGTAGGAAAGCTCGCCGCCGAACTGGATGGAGAACGCGACTTTCCCTTCCCGGTACCGTTCGAGATGGCCGCCGCCGGTTGTCTGCTGCTGTGCGTTCTGGTCGAGCGGCTTGATCGGCGGCGGCGCGCCCGCCGGCACCGCGGCCTGCTTCGAGCCGCGGCGATACGACAGCGCCACGTACGCGGCGAAGACGAGCACGAAGAGGCCGATGACGGCGCGAAGCGTCCGCGCTCTCCGCATTTCCTATTCTACGTCGCTGAGTGCCTTGAAATCGGCGACCGAGAGTTCGAGGTACGTCTCGCCCTGGAACTGGTTTTCCTCGAGCGAGAAGGCCAGATTGACGCCGGCGCGATGCTCCGTGAGGAAGGCTGCCCGCTCGGCCGCGCGCCACGCGATCGCCCGGAAGCTGCGGCCATCCTGACGGAAGGTCATTTTCAGGTGGCGATCCTTCAACGGGCGCGGCCCGTCGACGATTTCAACCGGCATCGCGTGGAAAACGGGACGCGGATTCGCCAGCCCGAACGGCGCAAGCCGATGCAGCCCGTCCACGAGATCAGGCGTGATCTTCTTCAGGCTCAGGGGGGCGTCGATCCGTAAACGCGGGCGGAGCTGGTCCGGCTCCAGCACGTCGTCCGCGTGCGCGTTCACGCGAGCCCGGAACGCCGGAATCTGCGCCGCCTCCATCGTCAGGCCAGCCGCTTGCTTATGGCCGCCGAACCGGATGAACAGATCGGCGCAGCGCTCGAGCGCATCGAGCATGTCGAAGTCCGGAATGCTCCGGCAGGACCCGTGCGCGATGTCGCCATCGACCGACAGCACGATCGCGGGCTTGTAATACGTGTCGACCAGCTTCGAGGCCGCGATGCCGATCACGCCGCGATGCCATCCGTCACCGCCGACGACGAGCACGTTGTGCGCCCCAATCGCAGGATCTGTCTCGATCGCCTTTTTCGCCTGCGCGACGAGGTCGGCTTCCTCGCTCTGTCGGCGGAGGTTTTCCTGATTCAACTGCTCGGCGAGCGTGCGCGCCTCTTCCAGGGCGCCTTCATCCGTAGCCAGCAGCAGCCGGGTCGCAATGTCGGGCGTGCTCATGCGGCCGGCCGCGTTGACGCGCGGCGCGAGCATGAAAGCGACATGGTAACTGTCGACACGCTTGCCCGTCAGCCCGGATGCCTCCAGAAGCGCGCGCAGCCCCACGGTGTGCCGCCCCGTGCTCAGCGAATCGAGCCCCAATTTGGCGAGAACCCGGTTCTCTCCCACCAGCGGAACCACATCCGCGAGCGTTCCGATTGCGGCAATCTTCACGAATGCGGGCAGCCACTTTCCTTTTCCCGCGCGCTCGCACAATGCCTGCACCACCTTGAGCGCCACGCCCACACCTGCGAGGTGCTTGTCCGGGTAGGTGCAATCACGCCGCTTCGGATTGATCACCGCGAGCGCGGGCGGCAGCTCGCCGTCGGGCTCATGGTGGTCGGTGATGATCAGATCGACACCGAGTTCGCGCGCGTGCGTCGCTGCCTCGGCCGCGCGAATGCCGCAGTCGACCGAAATCACGAGCCGTACTCCGTCGGCGTGCAGGCGCTCGATGGCCGCGGACTGCAGGCCGTAGCCGTCGCGCAGGCGCTCGGGGATGAAATGGATGCACTCGCCGCCGAGCATCTCGATCGCCCGGCGGAGAATGACGGTTGACGTGATGCCGTCGACATCGTAGTCGCCGTGGATCGCCATCCGCTCCCGGCGTCCGATGGCGCCTTCGATCCGGATCACGGCCTTCTCCAGATCGGCGAGCCCGAACGGATCGTGGAGGTGCTCGAGCGACGGGTTCAGGAACCGATAAGCGGACTCCGGATCCGTCAGCCCGCGCAAACAGAGCAGGCGCGCGATCGTCGGGTGCAGGTTGAGCGCGGCCGCCAGTACGCGCGCGTCGCCTTCGTCACACGGGGTGTGGTGCCAGCGGAGCTTTGGCATCGTGAATTGTAGATGTGAGATTCAAGACTGCAGATTGCTTGCAGAATTCGACATCGATCAAATCAATCTGCAATCTGCAATCATCGATCTGCAATTCGGCCGTTCGCCGTATCCACGAACGCCGTCCCCTCGGCCCCCATGCGCCGGAACTTGTCGTACCGGCGGTCGAGCCGCTGCTCGGGCGTCAACGGACTGACCTCCGCAAGCGCCGCCGAGAGCGCCTGATCGACGAGCGCAACCGCCGCCTCGTAGTCGTTGTGCGCGCCGCCCGCGGGCTCGGGGATGATGCCGTCGATCAGCCCGAGCTCGAGCATGTCCGGCGCCGTGATCTTCAAGGCTGCTGCCGCTTCGACCTTCTTGTTCGCGTCGCGCCAGAGAATCGCCGCGCAGCCTTCCGGCGGAATGACGCTGTAGACCGAGAACTCCTGCATCAGCACACGATCGCCAATCGCGATCCCAAGCGCGCCGCCGCTCCCGCCCTCGCCGCACACGATGACGACGATCGGCACATCGATCATGATCATCTCGCGGAGATTGAGGGCGATGGCTTCGGCGACGCCGCGCTCCTCGGATTCGATGCCCGGATACGCGGCCGGGGTGTCGACGAAGACGACGATCGGCCGTGCGAATTTCTGCGCGAGATGCATCACCCGAAGCGCCTTCCGATACCCCTCCGGGCGCGCATAGCCGAAATTGCGGAAGATCTTCTGCTTCGTATCGCGCCCCTTCTGGTGACCGACGACGGCGATCGGCGAGTCCTTGTAGGTGGCAAAGCCGGTCACGATGGCGTGGTCGTCGGCGAAGCGGCGGTCGCCGTGCAGCTCGTCGAAATCCGTGAACAGCTGCTCGATGTAGTCAAGCGTATTGGGGCGATTCGAGTGCCGCGCGACGAGCACGCGCTGCCACGGCGTCAACGTGCGGAAGATCTCCTGCCGGATCTCGTCCGCGCGGCGCCGCAGCGATTCAATCGAGCGCTGCCGCTCCGGCGTCTGCGGCAGCATGCTGAGCGCCTCGATTTCCTTGAGCAGGACGCCGACGGGTTCTTCGAATTCCAGTAGTTCGGGCATATAGTTCGGCGGCCCATAAAGGGCCGCCCCACGCAATCCGGCGGCCCATAAAGGGCCGCCCTACGAACCGGCGGACCGCAATCCGGCGGCCCGTAAAGGGCCGCCCCACGAACCGCCGACTGTAGGGCGCCCCGTTACGGGGCG
>JAICSD010000042.1 GCA_025937075.1 Vicinamibacteria bacterium
CAGGGGCTGTCGGCGGGTGAAGAGGTCGTGACCGACGGGCACCTGCGCCTGACGCCTGGCGCCCATGTGACGATCAGCGGCGCGCGAGGCGAAGCAGCCGGCGAACGCGGGAAGGGGGGCCGTGGCGGAGGCCGTGCGCAGGCCGGCACCGATGCCCGCCGGGTGGTGGAGTAGGTCATGAACTTTGCCGAGCCATTCATCCGACGACCTGTTGCGACGACGCTGCTCGTCCTGACCATCCTCATCTTTGGATTGATGGGGTATCAGCTCCTGCCGGTCAGCGATCTGCCGTCGGTGGACTTCCCGACCATTCAGGTGAGCGCCAACCTGCCGGGCGCGAGCCCGGAGACGATGGCGTCTTCGGTCGCGACCCCGCTCGAGAAAGCGTTCTCCACGGTCAACGGCATCACGTCGATCAGCTCCACCAACTCGCAGGGCAGCACGAACATCACGCTGCAGTTCGACTTGAACCGCAACATCGACGCCGCCGCGCAGGACGTCCAGTCCACGCTCTCGCGCGCGACGCGCGGGCTGCCGCCGATGCCGACGCCGCCGTCGTTCAGGAAGCAGAACCCGGCAGACTCGCCGGTCATGTTCCTCACGCTCAGCTCGGACACGCTTCCGCTGCCGCAGATCGATCGCTACGCCGAAAACACGCTGGCGCAGCGGCTCTCGATGGTCACCGGCGTGGCCGGGGTGAACGTCTTCGGTGCGCAGAAGTTCGCCGTTCGAATCGATCTCGATCCGATGCAGCTCGCGTCGCGTCAGATCGGCGTCGACCAGGTCGCCCAGGCCATATCGGACGCGAATTCCAATCGCCCGACCGGGACGCTGTACGGGCCGAACCGCAACTACGTCGTGCAGTCGCAGGGCCAGCTGCTCGACGCCGACCAGTACCGCAACGTGGTGATCGCGTACCGGAACGGCAGTCCAGTGCGGCTCGACGAAGTGGCGCACGTGTACAACGGCGTCGAGAACGAGCGCAACGCGAGCTGGTACAACGGCCAGCGCACGATCTACCTCGCGATCCAGCGGCAGCCGGGCACGAACACGGTCGAAGTCGTCGATGCCATCAAGGAGCTGCTGCCCGAGCTCGAAGCGCAGCTGCCGGCGTCGGTCCAGCTCAATATCCGCAGCGACCGCGCGGTTTCGATCCGCGAGTCGGTGCACGACGTCAAGTTCACGCTCATCCTGACGGTCTTTCTCGTCATCCTGGTCATCTTCCTCTTCCTGAGGAACCTCTCCGCCACGATCATCCCGAGCCTCGCGCTGCCGTTTTCGATCATCGGCACGTTTGCCGTCATGTGGGTCCTCGGCTACAGCGTCGACAACCTGTCGCTCATGGCGCTGACGCTGTCGGTCGGCTTCGTCGTCGACGACGCGATCGTCATGCTGGAGAACATCGTCCGCCACATGGAGATGGGGAAGACGCGGCTCCAGGCGGCGCTCGACGGATCGAAGGAGATCGCGTTCACGATCGTGTCGATGACGCTGTCGCTCGCGGCGGTGTTCATCCCCGTGCTGTTCATGGGCGGCATTGTCGGACGCCTGATGCACGAGTTCGCCGTCACCATCGCCGCCGCGATTCTGGTGTCGGGGTTCGTGTCGCTGACGCTGACGCCGATGCTGTGCAGCCGCTTCCTCAAGCCGCTGCACTCCGCGCATCACGGGCGCGTCTACAACAGGATCGAGCGCATGTTCGATGCCTGGTTGAACGGCTACGCGTGGACGCTGAAGCAGACCATCCACTTCAAGGGGTCGACGATGGTGGTGTCGGCGCTGCTGCTCGTGGGCACGGTCTATCTGTTCACGCGCGTGCCGATGGGCTTCATTCCTGCCGTCGATACGGGCCAGTTGAACGGGCAGATCGAGACGGTCGAGGGGATTGGTTTCCAGGACGCGACCAGGCACGTGCTCGACGTGGTCGATATCGTGTCGAAGGATCCGAACGTCGCGGCATACACCGCGAACATCGGGGGCGGCGGCGACGGCCGCCTCAACGTGGATCTGAAGCCGCGCAACCAGCGGTCCCTCACGGCCGATCAGGTGATCGAAGAGCTGCGGCCGAAGATGGCGCGCGTGCCGGGCGTGCGCGTCTTCCTGACGAATCCCCCATCCATCCGCATTGGAGGATTCCAGTCGCGCAGCCAGTATCAGTTCGCGCTGCAGGATCCGGACACGGAGGAGCTCTACAGAGTGGCGCCGCAATTCGAAGCGGCGCTCCACAACGTCGAAGGCATCGAAGACGTCAGCTCCGATCTCCAGGTCCGGACGCCGCAGCTCACGGTCGCGCTCGATCGCGAGCAGATCTCGGCGCTCGGCCTCACCGTCGATCAGGTGCAGCTCGCGCTGAACTCGGCGTACGGGTCGCGGCAGGTCTCCCAGATCTTCGCGCCCGAGGACGAGTACCAGGTGATCATGCAGGTCGCGCCGCAGTACCAGCGCGATCCGGCGGCGCTCTCGATGCTCTACGTCGAAGCGCCCGGCGGCAAGCTCGTGCCATTGTCGGCGGTCGCGACGACGCGGCAGGACGCCGGACCGCAGTCCGTCAATCACATCGGCCAGCTGCCGGCGGTGACGCTCTCGTTCAACCTGAAGCCCGGCGTGGCACGGGGCGTTGCCGTCGCGCGCGTCGCGGCGCTCGCGCGCACGACGCTGCCGAGCACGGTCCAGGGCACGTTCCAGGGCACGGCGCAGGCGTTCCAGGATTCGATGCGCGGCCTCGGCTGGGTCCTCGCGCTCGCCATCTTCGTGATCTACGTCGTCCTCGGGATTCTTTACGAGAGCTTCATCCACCCGCTGACGATTCTCTCGGGTCTGCCGTCAGCCGGCTTCGGCGCGCTGCTCACGCTGCTGGTGTTCAAGACCGACCTGAGTCTCTATGCGTTTGTCGGCATCATCATGCTGGTCGGCCTGGTCAAGAAGAACGGCATCATGATGATCGACTTCGCGATCGACGCGCGCCGCGAGCGGCAGTTGAACGCCTCGGACGCGATCTACGAGGCGTGTCTCGTCCGCTTCCGTCCGATCATGATGACGACCATGGCGGCGTTGATGGGGACGCTGCCGATCGCGCTCGGCTGGGGCGCGGGCGCCGAGGCCCGCCGTCCGCTCGGCCTCGCCGTCGTCGGCGGCCTGCTCGTCTCGCAGACGCTGACGCTCTACGTGACGCCGGTCTTCTACATCTACATGGAGCACCTGCAGGATTGGCTGGGACGCCGCAGGCGCGTGCGGCAGCCGGCGCTCGCGGGCGTGCACGCAGCGGCGGGGAAGTAGACCCTGTCTCGCGACCCGACACGCGGTCTCGAGCACATTGCTCCGCGTCATCCGCGTCGTCCGCGGCCCTACTTCGCTGTGGAATCCGTCTGCCAGAGCGCGAAGCCGTTGCCCTGCGGATCTGTCAGCATGGCGAACCATCCCATCCCCGGCACTGCGCTTTTCGGCTTCGTGACTCGCGCGCCCAATTCTTTCGCGCGCGCGATGGACTGATCGACGGATTCGACGTTCACGTAGCTCACCCACGCACTCACGCCGTAGCCGGCGGGACGCTTCAGCAGACCTCCGTTGATCCCGCCCGGTGTCATCGGCCGATTGTCCGCACCAGTGTCGACGGTCTTGATGAAGTGGTAGTCCATGCCAGGAGCCGACTCGATCGCCCAGTCGAACAGGCTCTTGTAGAACTGCGCGAGGTTGTCGACGTCGTTCGCGTAGATTTCGAAGTGCACTACGGAATTCTTCATGTGTCCTCCTGCAGGTGTCCGGTGCCTACCCTCCCGTTCCCCCAAATCCTCCTCTCGACCCGTCGCGCAGATCGGCCCCCGCCTCCTCCCATTCAGCGCGCACGACCGGAATCACGAGCCCTTGCGCGATCCGATCGCCCGCGCGAACGTGCACTGGCTGCGCGGTGAAGTTGAAGACCTCGATCTTCACTTCGTCGGCGGGACCGCAGTAATCCGAATCCACGACACCGACGCCGTTGGCAACCATCAGGCCGCGCTTCAGCGGCGTGCTGCTCCGCGCGAACACCCCAAGAAAATGCCCGGCAGGCACTTCAATCACGACTCCGGTCGGTACGAGCGCCACCTCTCCCGGCTGCACGACGATGTCCTCGCTGGCGGCGAGGTCGAAGCCGGCTGAACCGGTGGTCTGATACCGCGGCAGCACGGCGGCAGGATGAATGCAACGGATCCGGACTGGAGTCATCAGGCGACAGTGTAGGCGCCAGAGGACGCGCGCGCCAGCATTTGCCGCAGGCGGCGCGTAGCACGAAGGTTGCAACCACGTCGAACGGAAGGAGACGCCATCATGAATATATCGATTCGGACGGCCGCCACTGTGGTCGCGGTTGCCTGCTCGGCCGTGCTCGTGGCCTCGAGCGCCAGCGCCCAGAACGGCGGCAAGGAGCACTTCACGGCGTTCGCCGTAGATGTCAGCAATACGGCGCCGCGCGGCGCGGCGACAACGACGGTCGACATTGTCATCAACCGCTATTCGAGCGATGCGGATCGTGATCGGCTGCTCGAGGCGATGGATCAAGGACAGGACGCGCTGCTGAAGGCACTGCAGAAACTGCCGGTTGTAGGGTATCTGACCACGCCTGGCTCGCTGCGCTACGACATCCACTTCGCCCGCCAGCATCCGACCGCGGAAGGGGGCCGGAACATCACCATCGTGACGGACCGCTATATCGGCATGTGGGAGGCAACGAATCGGCCGCGGACCATCGACTACCCGTTTACGTTGATCCAGCTGCAGCTGAACAAGAACGATGAGGGCGTCGGCAAGGCGTCCATCGCGACGAGGATCACGAAGAACGACAACTACATCGAGCTCGAGAACTTCTCGAGCGAGCCAGTGCGCCTGAACGAGGTCAAGAAAGTCAAGTAAGGGCGAGGGACGGAACGCTCCCAATCATGAGAGCCACCGTCCCATCCAGTCCCACGCCTCCGCCTGCATCTCGAGATTGAACTGGTGCCGTGCGTCGTACAAATGGCATCGCTGGCGATCCGGCGCGCCGGCCTTGCGAAAGCATCGATCGATCTTCTTGAACGCCGCGTCCACGCCGTCCGATGAGAAGAGCTGATCTCGGGATCCGCTGATGACCAGCACGAACCGCGGCGCGATCAGCGCGGCCAGGTCGGGGAGATCCAGGTAGCGATAGAGACCGACGATGTGGAACGTGAGACCGATGGTGTTGACAACGTTGCGGCGGATCTGCGAGGCGAACGACGTCATCCAGCAGACGTCCACCGCAGCTCTGATTCGCGGATCGAGCGCAGCCAGCACGAAGCTCCGGTAGCCGCCCACCGACAGACCAACGCACCCGAGCCGCCGCGCGTCGACTTCAGGGCGGCTCGCCAGATAATCGACGGTTCGGAGGTCGTCCCAGAGCAGGACGCCGGGCCAGGTGATGCCGGCTGTGAGCATGCTACGGGCGACGAGCTGCTCCGCCTGCTGCGACCGTCGATTGAACGCCGCGACGTCTTCCTTCGTCATCGTTCGCGGATCGCGGTAGGCGGGAGGATCGTCGTCGAGCAGCATCCGGCGCTCTCCCCAGTACAGCATGTCGATCGCGATGACGACGTAGCCGCGTCGAACCAGTTCGGTCGCGATGCTCTTGCCGTCGTAGCTGTCCTGCTTGAATTCACGTAGCGGCACGGGCTCATCGTCGATCGCGACGATCTTTTCCTTGCCCCACGGATAGAAGCCGCCGTGGCAGTGCAGCGCCACGATGCCGGGCGCCGGAAGCGGCGCGCTCTTCGGAATCAGAACGTATGCGGGAACGCGGAGGTCGGGGGTCGTCCGAAATGTGAGGTACTCCTCGATGTAGTCGCCTCGATCCGTGCGCCGAATCACCTCGGGTTCTGCCGCTACCGGCGTAGGCGCGTAGAAAAGATGATCGAGCACCGCGGCTCGCGCCTGCTTCTGCCATGGCTCGAGATCTCGAAACTCGGGGCGCAGGAACGACAGCTCCAGCGAAGAGCGGTCAGCCTGCTTCTGAATGAATGGATACAGGCTACCAACGTGCGATGGAGTGGCGGCCGGCTGTTCCAGGAAATCGACGTCCGCCGGAAGCGGAGCACCGGCGAGAACGCCGGTGCCTCCAAGCCACTGACAAAACTGGCGACGTGAAACCGCTGCGTCGCCAGGTGCATGTCGGCGTGAGGGCACCTTGACCTCGAGGGAAGTTTAAGCGTTGTCCGCGTCTTCCGCGGCCCTAATCCGGCAGGCCGAACGCGAACATCGCGCCCTGGCCGGTGCCGATGATGTACTGCTTGCCGTTGACCGCGTAGCTGATCGGACCGCTGGCGTTCGGGCCGCCGAGATTCACGTGCCAGAGCAGTTCACCCGTCTTGGCGTCGAGCGCGACGAAGATTCCGTCCATTCCTCCGCCGAATACCAGGTCGCCCGCGGTCGAGAGCACACCTGATTCCGTGTAGTTGGGCATCTTGAAGTCCCACTTCTTCTCGCCGGTCGTCGGATCGAGCGCGCAGATGGCGCCGTACCCTTCTTCTTCCTTTCTGAACGCGGCGGGCACCCGCAACGAGCGAGGCCTGGGCGCGACGACATCGTCAGGAGGAGTGGAGCCGGTGTAGCGCTGCCCTTCCTTCCACTCGCCCGCGTCGTACTTCGCGGAACGGCCGCCGGAATTCTGCCAGGTCGGAACATAGAAGAGTCCCGTCCGGGGGCTGTACGACGGCGGATACCAGTTGGTCCCGCCCTGCGTGCCCGGAGACACGACGATACCGCCCATGGGCTTGGGCCAGAACTCCGGGTTCTTGGTCGGCCGGCCGTGGTCGTCGAAGCCGAGATTCCACGTCTGCTTCACGAAGGCCTTTGCCATGAGGAACTGTCCGGTCACGCGGTCGAGCACGTAGAAGAAGCCATTCCGATTCGCCCAGAGCATCAGCTTCCGTGGGCGACCCTGCCAATTCATGTCGACGAGCACGGGAATCTGTGTCGCATCCCAGTCGTACTCGTCGCCGGGAGTGAACTGGTAGTGCCACTTCAGCTTGCCTGTGTCGGCGTCGAGGGCGATCACGCTGTCGGAATACAGATTGTCCCCCGGGGCGCGGGTATCTCCGTTCCAGCCTGGATTCGGGTTGCCGGTTCCCCAGAACGTCAGATTGGTTTCCGGGTCGTAGCTGCCGCCGTTCCAGATGGGGCTTCCCCCGTGCTTCCACGAGTTGCCGGCCCAGGTCTTGGTCTCGGGAGCATCCTCGGAAATCGGCGCGGTGTTGAAGCGCCAGATCTCCTCGCCGGTCTTGACGTCGTAGGCGGCCACCCAGCAGTTGGCGCCCGCTTCGTTGGTCGCGGGTCCCAGGATGACCATGTTTCTGATGACCAGCGGGGCGGAGTTGTACTGATAGCCCTTCTTGAAATCCACGAGAACCTTGTTCCAGATGACGCGCCCCGTCTTGGCATCGATCGCCAGCAGGTGGCAGTCGACCGTGGCCCAGAACAGCGTGTCGCCGGCAATCGCCAGACCTTTGTTGACCTCGTACGCGTTGTAATACGCCTTCGTATCGAGCGGACGCGACAGGTGCCAATACTGGCGTCCGGTGACCGCGTCCAGGGCGACGACTTCCACCGCGGTGCCGGTGTACAGGATGCCGTCCACGACCAGCGGCGTATTCTCCATCTTGATCTGGCTGTTCGTCTGGACGACCGGATGGTAGGCCCACTTCAACTGCAGGCCCTTGACGTTCGTTCGATTGATCTGGGAGAGCGGACTGTACCGATGACTCGCGTACGTGCCGGAGTAGGTGAGCCAGTTGTTCGGCTCACGATCGGCGTGGAGAAGGCGATCGTAGGTGACGTCCGCTGGGGCAGCGGCCAACAGCACGAGTAGCATCAGTAGTCGAGCGGTCATGGGGGCACCTTTTTTCGAGGCTGATTTCCGCCGAGGCTGATCTATCGCACGTCCTTTGTCAAGAGCGGAGCCGCATCAGTCCTTGACAAGCGGCTCCGATTACATATCCTCCGTCTGGACAATGGGCATGACGAACCGGCAGCGAAGCGTATTGGGATTGGCGGCGGCGGCGACCCTCGCCGTGGCCGTCGGGGCCGCACAGGAGCCCTCGGCCGCAGGCGACGCCTCGCGCGGCACGGCGCTCGTCGAGTCGAGCGGGTGCCTCGACTGTCATCGCATCGGCGATCGAGGGTCGCGTCTGGGACCGGACCTGACGGACATTGGCAGCCGGCGGACGCCCGAGCGTCTGCAACGGGCCCTCGTTGCTCCGGACGAGGAGGTGCCGTTCGACACGCGGTTCGTCCGTCTGGTCACGAACGACGGCGCCGTCATTACCGGGAGGCTGCTCAACCAGGATGCGCTCAGCGTGCAGTTGATCACCCCCAAGGAAGAGCTCGAGACGTATATGCGCTCCAAGCTCCGCGAGTACACCATCGTCGATAAGGGGCTGATGCCGTCCGTCGAGGGGAAGTTGACCGATCAGCAGGTAGCCGACGTGGTGGCGTATCTGAGCTCTTTGAAAGCACAGTAGCCAATTGTCCGCGTAGTCCGCATCGTCCGCGGCTGATATTCACAGGCGCAGTGATAAGATTCGCGTTATGCCTCGGTACGTTCTGCGCGTCAACGGCCGCGAGCACGAGGTAGAAGCCGAGCCCGCTGACAGCCTCCTCTCTATTCTGCGCGGCGACGTGGGCCTGACCGGCAGCCATTACGGCTGCGGCGAGGCGCAGTGCGGCGCATGCACGGTCCTGCTCGACGGCACCGCCGTCAAGTCGTGTGTGACCCGCGTCGGGTTCGTGGGCACCAAGGCAATCACAACCATCGAAGGGCTCAGCGATGGTGACCGCCTGCATCCAATTCAGCAGGCGTTCCTCGACGAAGAAGCATTTCAGTGCGCCTACTGCACATCGGGCATGATCATGGCCGCCGCCGGCCTGCTGAAGACGAACCCGAATCCCACTGAACAGGACATCGCGCGGATGCTCGATCGGAACGTCTGCCGCTGCGGCACGTACCCGCGCATCGTCCGCGCGGTGCGTCGCGCGGCCGATCGGCTCCGAACCACCAGCACGAGCACGGGAGCCGCACGATGAAGGACGACACGCGCGAAGCGGCTCTTCCCGAGATCGACGTCGAGCGCTACGAGCTCTCGGAAGGACGCCGTTATACCTTCGAGCTCGAGCGACGCGACTTCATTCGCTTCTTCGGCGGCGGCCTGCTCGTGATCGTGACGGCCGGCGATCTGCTCGCGCAGGAATCCGGACGCGGCGGTGGCCGTCGCGCCGAAGCCGTTCCGGTCGATGTGGCCGCGTGGCTGCACATCGATGAACAGGGACGCGTGACGGGATACACGGGGAAGGTCGAGATCGGCCAGAACATCCGCACGTCGCTGTCGCAGACGATCGCGGACGAGCTGCGCGTGCCGCTCGAGACGGTGACCCTCGTCATGGGCGACACGGGACGCACGCCATTCGACATGGGGACGTTCGGATCGAGGACAACCCCGCAGATGGCGCCGCAACTGGCGCGCGCGGCTGCCGCGGCGCGGCAGATGCTCATCGAACAGGCCGCGTCGAAGCTCCAGGCGGATCCCAAGACGCTGACCGCGAAGGATGGACGGATCGTCGCACCCAACGCGCAGTCGATCAGCTACGGCGAGCTGACGCGGGGTCAGGCGCTGACAGGCACGATCAGCGCGGATGCGCCCGTCGATCCCGCCACCGCATGGAAGATTCGCGGCACGGCGCCGAAGAAGGTCGACGGACGCGACTTCGTCACCGGTCGTCATCAGTACTCGCCCGATATCACGCGTCCGGGCATGATGTACGGCCGCATCGTGCGCCCCGAGGGTTACGGCGCGACGCTGCAATCGCTCGATGACAGCCGCGCACGCGCGATTCCCGGCGTGACGATGGTGCGCGATGGAGATTTCGTCGGCGTCGTTGCGCCCACCGAACGCGCGGCTGTTCGGGCCGCCGCGGCGGTCAAGGCGACGTGGCGCGTACCGCAGAACCAGGTTTCCTCCGAGACGCTGTTCGATCACCTTCGCAAGAGCGGCGCAGGGGCGGACCGCCCGGTGTATCAGAACGGAGACGTCGCCCGCGCGACGAACGAGGCCGCCAAGCGGTTCTCCGACACGTTCCGGATTCCCTACATCGCGCACGTGCCGCTCGAACCTCGCGCCGCCGTTGCCGAATGGGCGGACGGGAAACTTACGGTGTGGACGGGCACGCAGCGGCCGTTCGGCGTGCGCGGTGAGCTGGTCGAGACGTTTCATGTTCCCGAAGATCGTGTGCGCGTGATCGTGCCGGACACGGGGGCCGCGTATGGCGGCAAGCACACCGGCGATGCCGCGATCGAGGCGGCGCGCCTCGCGAAGGCGGTGAACCGTCCGGTGAAGCTGGTTTGGACGCGGGCGGAAGAATTCACCTGGGCGTACTTCCGTCCCGCCGGCGTGATCGAAGTTCGAAGCGCGGTCGATCCGCAGGGACGCATCACCGCCTGGAGCTTCGAGAACTGGAACTCGGGCGCCGCCGGCATCCGTACGCCGTACGACATCCCGAATCAATCGATTCTCTTCAATGAATCGGATTCGCCGCTCCGCCAGGGCTCCTATCGCGCGCTTGCCGCGACCGCGAACCATTACGCGCGCGAGATGCACATGGACGCCGTCGCACGCGCGCTGGACGTGGACGCCGTGGAGTTCCGGCTCCGGCATCTGAAGGACGATCGCGTGCGCGCGGCATTGAAGGCCGCCGCGGAGAAGATCGGCTGGCCCAAACCGTCCGCGCCAGGACGTTATCTCGGCATCGCGTGCGGAACGGAGAAGGGCGGCTACATCGGGACGGCTGCGGAAGTCTCGAAGACCGGGGACGGATTCCGGGTCGAACGCATTGCCATCGCGTTCGAATGCGGCGCGATCGTCCATCCCGACGGCCTCCGGAATCAGGTCGAAGGGTCTGTGGTCCAGGCGCTCGGCGGGGCGCTCTTCGAAGCGATCGACTTCGGCGATGGCCGGATCCGGAACGCATCGCTGGAGCAGTACCGCGTGCCTCGGTTCAAGGACGTGCCCGTCATCGAAGTCGTCCTGCTCGATCGCAAGGACCTGCCGTCAGCGGGCGCCGGCGAGGCATCGCTCGTCTGCGTGGCCCCCGCGATTGGCAGCGCCGTGCGCGGGTTGGGCAAGGTCGATGCGGCCCTGCCCGTGCGGCTCGTCTCTGCCTGAGTCGCCTGCCCTCGTTTTTTCACAGACGCGCCCCTGAAGGGCCGCGCCACGACCTGAAAGGGCCGCGATCGTAGGGCCGCGATCGTAGGGCGGGCCTTGCAGGCCCACCATCAGCGTAAGCCGATCTCCCAAACGCGGCGTCTTACGGTTATAGAATCAGCCGAAGGACCCGCGGCCTGTGTTCGAATCGCTCTTCCAGTTTCTCTTCGAATATCGTCCCGCCGTCTTCCGGCAGGGAGACTTCCGGTTCTCTCCGCCCGCGGGAGCGGAGTTCGCCGCGGTGATCGTGATTGCCGCGATCGTCCTCGCCTTCATCAGCTATCGCGTCGTGCGATCGCGCGTCGAATGGAAGCAGCGCGCGACGCTCGGGGCGCTGCGCCTGGTCGCGCTTGCGGTCGTGCTGATGTGCCTGTTCCGCCCCGTGCTGATTGTGAAGGCGGCGGTTGCGCAGCAGAACGTCATCGGCATCCTCGTCGACGATTCGCGCAGCATGCAGATCGCCGATGGAAACGGCGGCACCCGTGCGGACTTCGTCCGCAAGACGTTCGGCAGCGCCGATACGGCGATCATGAAGGCGCTCTCCGACCGCTTTCTGATTCGCACCTTCAGGTTTTCGTCGACGACCTCGCGGGTGGCGGCCTCGTCCGATCTCACGTTCAGCGGCACGCAAACGCGCCTGGCGAACGCGATCCAGAGCGCGCGTCAGGAGTTGGCCGGCCTCCCGGTCTCGGGGCTGGTGCTCGTCACCGATGGCGCGGATACGACGACGGATGCGTCGGTCGCGGATGCGCTGCTCGCGTCGAAAGCTGACGCAGTCCCGGTGTTCACCGTCGGCGTCGGTCAGGAGACGCTGGCGCACGATATTCAGATCGGCCGCGTGTCGACGCCGCGGACCGCGCTGAAGGGCACGTCGCTGCTGGTCGATGCGATCGTGACGCAGACCGGGTATGCCGGCAAAACCGTGACGCTCGACGTGGAGGACGGCGGCAAGATCGTGGGCTCGCAGCCGGTGCGGCTGCCCGCGGACGGCGACCCCGCTGCGGTGCGCGTCCGGTTCACGGCGTCCGAAGCCGGCCCCCGCGTGTTCCACCTGCGCATCTCGCCGCAGCCGGGCGAGGTCGTCACCCAGAACAACCAGCGCGACGTCCAGATCGACGTCCGCGATCGCAAGGAGCGCATCCTCTATTTCGAAGGGGAGCCGCGGTTCGAGATGAGATTCCTGCGGCGCGCCGTCGCGGACGATCCGAACCTGCAGATCGTGACGCTCCAGCGGACAGCCGAGAACAAGTTCCTGCGCCTGGGCGTCGATACGCCAGAGGAGCTCGTTGCCGGATTTCCGAAGACACGCGAAGAGCTGTTCGCCTATCGCGGCATCATCCTGGGCAGCGTCGAGGCGAGCAGTTTCACGGCGGATCAGCTGCGCATGATCAACGAGTTCGTCGACGTGCGCGGCGGCGGACTTCTGCTGTTGGGCGGTCCGCACGCATTTGCGGAAGGTGGTTACGCGGGGACATCGGTGGCGGACGCGATGCCGGTGCTGCTCGAACGCCCAGGGGTGAATGCGGCACCGACCGCGGCGCGCGTGAAGGTGCGGCCGACGCGCGCGGGTGAAGCGCACGCCGTCACACAGCTCGGCGATACCGAGGAAGCGTCAGCCGATCGCTGGAAGACGATGCCCGCGCTGCTGGTGCTCAACAACATCACGTCCGTGAAGCCGGGCGCAACGATCTTGCTCTCCGGCACGGACGAGCGGCGGCGCGATCGCGTCGTGCTCGCCTTCGAGCGCTACGGACGCGGCAAGTCGATTGCGCTGCCGGTACACGATTCCTGGCAATGGCAGATGCACGCGTCGATCCGCGTCGACGATCAGACCTACGAGAACTTCTGGCGACAGATGCTGCGCTGGCTCGTCGACGGTGTGCCGGATCCCGTGGAATCACGCACGCTCACGGATCGCGTCGAGGCAGGGCAGCCTGTGGCGCTCACCGCGGACGTCGTGGATCCGCGATTCGTCGAGCTGAACGACGCCGACGTCGTCGCGCACGTGAAGTCGCCGTCCGGCAGCACGACCGACGTCCCGCTCCAGTGGACGGGCGAGCGCAGCGGCGAGTATCACGCGTCGTTTCCGACCGATCAGGACGGCTGGTACGAAGCGCGCGTGGACGCGACGCGCGACGGCAAGCCGGTCGGCACGTCGGTCACGCACGTCCGCGCGGCCCCCGACGACGCGGAGTATTTCGATGCGGCCATGCACGCGCCATTGCTGCAGCGCATCGCGAGTGAGACGGGCGGCCGCTTCTACACCGCGGACGCGATTGGATCGCTTCCGGAGGATCTGAAGTACTCGGGCCGCGGCGTCACGGCTGTCGAAGAGCGCGAGCTCTGGCACATGCCATTCCTGCTGATCGTCTTGATCGTGACAACGTGCGCGGAGTGGTCGCTGCGGCGTCACTGGAGGCTGGCGTGACGAATGCCGAATGCTGAATAGAAGGGTGATTCTGGCCGGCTTGCTTGCGGCGCTCGGGATGACGCCTGCGGTGTCGTACGCGCAGACGACGCGTCTGCTGATCGTCGTGGGTCTGGGCGGAGATCCCGAGCACGGAGAACTGTTCCGCAAGTGGGGGACGACGCTGGCGGAGACCGCGTCGGGAACGCTGGGCATACCGAAGGGCAACATCATTTATTTGTCGGACGATGCGCAGGCGGGAGCCGCCGGACGATCGACGCGAGAGGCGGTCGTCAAGGCATTCGGGGACCTTGCCGCGCAGGCCGGAGAAGAGGACACCGTCGCGATCGTCCTGTTTGGGCTCGGCACGTTCGATGGCAAGGTCGCGAAGTTCAACCTGCCAGGCCCGGACATGACGGCAGAGGAATTCGCTCCCCTGCTCGCGAAAGTGAAGTCGAAGCGCGTGGTGTTCGTCGATACGGCGAGCGCGAGCGGACCATTCGTCGAAGCGCTGTCCGGTCCTGGCCGCGTGATTCTGGCTGCGACGCGCACGGGAGCCGAGAAGTTTGCGACGCTGTTCGGCGGTCCCTTCGTCGAAGCGTTCGCCACGGAAGCGGCCGACACCGATCGCGACGGACGCGTGTCGTTCCTCGAGGCGTTCGAGTACGCGCGCGCGCAGGTTGCGGCGTCTTATCAGCGCGAAGGACTGATGCAGAAGGAGCACGCGATCCTCGACGACAACGGCGACAAGGAAGGATCGATGGAGCCGGGTCCGCAGGCGAAGGACGGCCAGTCGGCCGCGGTCCTGAGCCTTGGATCGTTGAAACCGCAAGCCGCACCCGCGACCGAACAGCTGCGCGGGCTGTACGCCGAGCGGCAGGCGCTCGAGCGGCGGATCGAATCGTTGAAGCTGCTGAAGAGCGGGATGGATCCGGACAAGTACGCGTCCGAGCTGGAGAAGCTCGTGACGGACCTTGCGTTGAAGAGCCGTCAGATCCGCGAAGCGGAAGGGAAGGAGAAATGAGGCGCGCAGTCATCGCAGGTGCGCTGCTCGTCGTGGCCGGCGCCGCCGTTGTCGGCGCGCAGCGCTACGGCGGGTACGACCAGTCGCCCGGGCCGCCGCTGCAGCCGACCGGCAACACGCCGTACGACGGCCGGTTCGTGTTCATTCGCCTCAAGTACGATACGGGCGGGTTCGGCGGGTTCCGCATGCGCCAGGGGCCGCCGTGGTCGCACGACTATCCGCGCGGCGAGATGCACTTCATGAAGATCATGGAGGAGATCACGCTGCTGAAGCCGCGCACGGACGGCTCGAACATTCTCGCGCTCGACGATCCCGAGCTGTTCAACTATCCCGTGGCCTACATGGCGGAGCCGGGCTTCTGGACGGTGACGGACAAGCAGGCCGAGAACTTCCGCGCGTACCTGCAGAAGGGCGGGTTCGTGATCTTCGACGACTTCCGCGGGTACGACTGGGAGAATCTGCAGACGCAGATGCGGCGCGTGCTGCCCGAGTGGCACTGGATGCCGCTCGATGGCACGCACCCAATCTTTCATTCGTTCTTCGAGATCGACGATCCGCTCTCGCTCGCGCCGCCGTACGGCGGCCTGCCGCCATCGTACTGGGGCATTTACGAGGACAACGACCCGAAGAAGCGGCTCGTCGCGATCGCGAACGTGAACAACGACATCAGCGAATACTGGGAGTGGTCGGATACCGGCTATGCTCCGGTGGATCTCTCGAACGAAGCGTACAAGTTCGGCGTGAACTATCTTGTGTATGCGATGACGCACTAGCTGACGCTGTCGGGGCTCGGGAACCGGGGCTCGGATCCGGATTGCGGGATGAAAGCCCGGACCCCGGACCCCGAATCCCGAATCCCGGACCCCGGGCCCCGACCCCGGTAGCCGTCACGACGGAGGTATTGCATTGTCCCCACTCGCCCCTGACACCATCGTCCTCGACTCGCCAGACGATGTGGCGCTGGCGCACCGGATGAAAGCCGGCCGCGACCAGATCATCGCCGAGCTGCGCAAGGCCATCGTCGGCCAGGAAGACGTCGTGTCGGAGGTGCTGCTGACGCTGTTCGTGGGCGGCAACAGCCTCATCGTCGGCGTCCCCGGCCTCGCGAAGACGCTGCTGATCCACACGCTCGCGCGGGTGCTCGAGCTGAAGTTCTCGCGCATCCAGTTCACGCCGGACCTGATGCCGTCCGACATCACGGGGACCGACCTGATTCAGGAGGATCCGGGAACGGGCCGCCGGCAGATGGTCTTTGCGCCGGGGCCGATCTTCGCGAACATCGTGCTCGCCGACGAGATCAACCGCACGCCGCCCAAGACGCAGTCGGCGCTGCTCGAGGCGATGCAGGAGCATCGCGTCACGATCCAGGGGCGGACGTATCAGCTCGAGGAGCCG
>JAICSD010000071.1 GCA_025937075.1 Vicinamibacteria bacterium
CGGTGATCGTCGGCGACCGTGAGAAGTTCGCCTCGTCACTCTCGTCGCTCGAGTTGGGCGACGTGTCGGAGATAGCTGTTTCCTAGAGACAGTGATACCAGGCCGCGTCGCGGCGGCGCGCACGGCGCGCCCGCGAGGGAGCGGCGCGGGGCACGGGGCCCCCGCAAGCGACCGGAGCCGGGGTTCGGGGCGGAGCCCCGTTCGAAAAGGAACCGGCTCAACGGCTGCAGCGTCCAACTGACAGATGTAAGCCCCCGGTTGTACACTGAGGGCTTTCGCTATGAGCTTCGCACGGCTCAGCCTCAGCCTTGCCGGAGTCGTGGGGGTGATCGCGGCAGCGCTGGCCGCCGCAACGATCTGGCTGATTATGACCCAGCCGGTGACCGTTGCGGACGCCGTCGCGCAAGGTGAGGTGTCTCCGCTCGTCAGGGCGCTCGCAGGCGTACTCTACGATGCGCTGCAGGGATTGATGAAATATCTCTGATGGCGGCAGACCCGCGGAACATCACAGCGTCCTGCTCAAGAACCGGCACAACGCGATCCCGTCCATCCATTTGAATGGGGTCACGCCTGTACTGTAGTGGCCGCACGGCAGCACAAGCAATCGATGATCGATTGCATGCCGCCGGAACTCCGACACGAGCATCCGTGACAAGTGAACGGGGAACGTCAGGTCGTACAGGGCGTACACCAGAAGAATGCGGCGTCCGCGGACGCGCTCGAGGTAGGGCAGCGGGCTGATCGGGAGCCACATCTGCCGCAGCTCGTCGAGCGTCACGTTCCCTTCGAGCGTCTCCCGGACGTGCGCAGTCGAGAGGCCGTCCCACACGACGTCCGCGAAGTACGGCGAGATGTGATTGAGCGCCGCCGCGCGGATGAGCGGTTCGTGCGCCGTCGTGAGCATCGCAAGACACGAGCCGAGGCTGGTGCCGAGCATCCCGATCGACTCGTAGCCCTCCTGGTGCAGCCAGGCGATCGCGCGGCGCGCGTCGAGGACGGCTTGACGGCAGACTTGAGCCGTTCGTCCGACGTTCGCGCTGACGATGTAGTCGGCGCGCGTGAGCTCGGACGGCATGCGGACGTCGTGGTACGGGAGGCTGAGGCGCAGCGCCGTGATCCCGAATCGATTCAGCAGACGGCACAGGCCGACGTGCCCGCCCGCATCCGAGTTCCACTGCGGCAGCACCAGCACGGCCCGCCGCCGACCGCGCGCGGAGCGCTCGGGGAAGTAGCGCGCGTTGACGCGGTTGTTCTCGGGATGCGGCGTACGGATCGCGCTCGAAAAGGTGAGTGCGCCGTCCGTGAGCGCATAGTCGTCCGCTGGCGCGACCTCGAAGAACGACTCGCTGGCCGCGACCATCTGCTCACCCCATGCCGCGAGCCACGTCTTCGTACCCTTGATGCCCGCCGGCGGAGCACCGTCCAGCCAATCGAGACCCCACTCGAACGGCCGCACGTTGCGCGTAGCGGTCGAGGCCAGGCGTCGTTCCCACGTGTGAAAAGCGCGTGCGATCACAGGCGTTCTGGCGCAGGGGTTGCAGACTCAACCTGCATGATCGAGCAGCCACCCAAACCGGACGTGCCCAAAGCGCCGGACGTCGTCAACAAGCCGACTGACATCAACACGCCGGTTCCGTCCGGAGAGCCGGAAGGGGACGAGCGACCCGACGTTCATCCCACGCCTCCGCCGACGGATCCGTCGCCGCCGGTGATTTGACGTTCGATTGCGGCGGCGACCTGCAGCAGCCGCTCCGTGCCGCCCCGGTGGCCGACGAGCTGAAGGCTGCGCGGAAGACCGTCTGCTCCGTTCCCGCACGGGATCGCAATCGCGGGGTGCCCCGTGATGTTGAACAGTTGTGTCAACCGGAGCATGATCGCGCGAATCGGTTCACGTCCCGATCGAAGCTCCGCCGACGTCGCGCCCAGTAACGGCGCACCGATCGCCAACGCCGGCAGTATCAGCGCATCCAAACCTTCGAGCGCGCGGTCTACCGCACGGCGGAGCACGTTCCGCGCGTGCATCGCGCGAATGTAGTCCTCGGCCTGAATGTAGCGTCCCATCTCGATCCGCAGCCGCACGCCGGGCGAGTACTTGTCCGCATGCCGCTCGAGCAGCGGGGCGTGATACCACGCGGCCTCGGCGAGGACGATGTGGAGGTAGACATCAGCCGTGTGGATTGCGTGCGCGACGTCGGCGTCCTGTATTCCGTGTCCTGCGCGTGCGAGTGCGCTCCGCGTTGCCTCGAACGCCGCACGGGTGTCGTCGTCCAGCTTGTCGAAGAAGTAGGCGCGTGGAACCCCCAGCCAGAGCGCACCTTCGGAAGGCGCGGGCACGTCGGCTGCCGATGCCGACCCGTTTCGCATGGCGGCGAACAGCAGCGCGGTATCCGCAACCGTGCGTGCCATCGGGCCCACGTGATCGAGCGTGTGGCTCAGAGGGACGACGTCCTCGCAGGAGATCTCGCCGTAGGTTGCCTTCAGGCCCGTGATGCCGCACACGGCGGACGGGATCCTGATCGATCCGCCGGTATCGGTGCCCAGGGAGCCATAGCACATGCCGGCGACGATTGCGGCCGCAGCACCGCCGCTCGATCCGCCGGCGGATCGGTTCGTGTCGAGCGGGTTGCGGACGACGCCGAAGGCGGTCTCCTCGCTGGTCGTTCCGAACGCGAACTCGTGGAGGTTGGTCTTGCCGACGATCACCGCCCCGGCGCGCCGGAGAGTGGCGGTGACCGGCGCGTCGTGATCCGCGTGCCGGGCGGGAACGGCGGATGCGGACGTCGTGGGCGTGCCGGCGACGTCGACCAGATCCTTGATTGACACGGGGATGCCGTGCAGAGCGCCGCGGTACTTCCCCCGGCCGATCTCCTCGGCCGCACGCTGGGCCGCCGCCATGGCCTCCGCGCCGAGCACGGTGATGAACGCGCGCAGTTCGGCGTCGCGCTCCTCGATGCGATCGAGGCACGCGCGGGTCAGATCGACCGGCGAGAGCGTCCGCGCTTCGATGAGGCGCGCTGCTTCGACCAGGCTACGCGGTGTGGTCATCTTCGGGGCACGAGAGGGCAGGATGCTGCAGCTCGACGTCCGCATCACGAAGCGCCTGCGTGGATCGCGCGAGCGTTTCGAGCAGCGGCTTCAGGTCGGGCAGTCCGCGCGCGTCGGCGTCGGCGCGGGCGTTCGTAAGCCAGTCGCGTACGGTCATGATCAAAAGGTCAGCGTCCCCCGTACGCTCACGGGGATCGTCAGAAAGCGATGGGGCACCGGAACGCTCCAGCGATTCGTCGCGAACTTCACCGAGAAGTCGACGCCGATGGGCCCCACCGAAAGCCCGCCGCCGCCTTCCGCGAAGTAGCGGCGGCCGTCGGTCTGGTCCGTGTGCGCGCGGCCGACGCCGCCCAGCACGAACGCATGGCTGCCGAGGCCCCAGCCGGGCGAGCGATCGCTCATGTCCACGCCGACGCCGATGTCGTACGCGCGGCCGCCCGTAAGAAGATACGATGACGAAGGCGCCGGGCCGTCGAACGTCAGATGAATCGACGGCAGCTGCTCGATGCTTCCGCGGATCGCCAGCGTCGCGCCCTGACTCGATCCGAACGGATAGAGCGTGAGACCGACGCCGACGCCGCGATTGCCGAAGTCCAGCACGTGCACTTTCGTCGCGCCATCTTCGGTCTGATAGTTGAAGGTTTCGAGGTGCACCTCGCGCACGGGTCGTCCGAGCAGATCCCCGACGGGATGCGTGCCGAAGCCGAGCGGATTCGTATACTGCCAATCGTAGCTGACGCTGACGAAATGGCGGCGCGGCTTCGGCGGGTGATAGGGCGTCGACTGCGCGGGCGCGGACAGCGCGGCCGCAAGGCACGCCGCCGACAGCGTTTGAAAGAGCATTCTCCTCAAGGATAACGTAACTTCCTCGCAGCATGACCGTCCGCGGCCGCCTCGCATTCGTCATCGACAACTCGCTGCTCCTCATCGTTGGTTCCGTGGCGGCGCTGATCTGGGCCAACACCGAACCGCTGTCGTATCGGCGCTTCGCGACGGACGCTCGCTTCGTGGTCAACGACATCGCGATGGTGTTCTTCTTCGCGATGGCCGCGAAGGAGATCGTGGAGGCCACGCTGCCTGGCGGTGCGCTGGCGTCGCGGCGCGAGGCGGCCGTGCCGCTCCTCGCAGCGGCCGGAGGAATGGCGCTGCCCGCTGCCATGTACGCGATTGCGGCCGCCTCGCTCGGCTATCGGGAACTGGTGCGCGGCTGGGCGATTCCGTGCGCCACCGATATCGCGTTCTCCTACCTCGCCGCACGGTTCGTCTTTCCCGCGCGGCATCCGGCGATTCCCTTTCTGCTGCTGCTCGCGGTGGCAGACGATGCCCTGGGACTGGTTCTGCTGGCGGCGTTCTATCCGAGCCACGCCATTTCACCCGGCCTGTTCGTCGTCCTGATGCTGCCCGCGCTCGCCGCGGCATGGGCGCTGAAAGCGTTTTCCGTCCGCAGCTTCTGGCCGTATGTCGGCGCGGCAGGTGCGCTCTCGTGGGCTGCCCTGTACTTCGGTGGTCTGCATCCGGCGCTCGCGCTCGTGCCGATCGTGCCCTTCATGCCGACGGAGAAGCGCTATCACGAGCTGTTCGAGGTCACGGAGCCGCGGAAGATCGATACGCTCAATTCGTTTGCGGAGTGGTGGCACGTGCCGACGCAGGTGATCCTCTTCTTCTTCGGGCTGGTGAACGCGGGCGTTGGTCTGAGCAGCGTCGGCCCCGCCACATGGCTCGTGATGTTTTCGCTGCTGATTGGGAAGCCCGCTGGCATTTTCATCGCGACCGCGCTTGCGCTCGCGGCCGGACTTCGCAAGCCTGCGCCCATGTCGTACGTCGACGTGCTCGTCGTCGGCGTGACGGCGGGCATCGGCTTCACCGTTGCGCTGTTCTTCGCAACGGCGGCATTTCCCCCGGGCAACGTCCTCGACCACGCGAAGATGGGCGCCCTCCTGAGTTTTTCCGCCGCGCCCATTGCGATTGCGATTGGACGACTCGCAGGACTCCGTCCCGAACGGCGGAAGCGACAGGTGTAGGGCGCGTCTTTGGACGCGCCTTGCTTAGACGCGAACGAGCGTAGCGAGTGAGCCACACGAGCGGAGCGGGGATCAAAGGGGCCCCGCGAGCGAGTGTGTAGGGGAGTCCGGGGGCGAAGCCCCTCGGATAAAACTAGCGCGCGCGAATCCGGTACAGCACCGCGCCCGCGCCGAGCATGATCGCGCCCTGCACGATCATGCTGGCTTCATACGTCAGGGCCACGGCGCCAGGCGGCGGCACGAACGTCAGCGCGACCGCGATCAGCGTGGACGCGAATCCCGTTGCGGCGATCGCCCAGAGGCCAGGGCGTCCGCCGGGGATGCGCAGCTCGTCCTGACCCCCGTTCGCATCACGTCGCAAGCGGACGAGCGCGCCGAACAGATAGAGATACGGCACGAAGTAGATCAGGATCGTCAGGTTCACCAGGATGTCGTAGGCCTCCTGAACGGAGGTCGTCCGTCCCGCAAGCGCGACGAAGAGGCTCGCGAGAAAGATGACCGACGCGGCCGCCGACTGCACGATCAGCGCGACGTACGGCGTCCGGTACCGCCGATGCAGCCGCGCGAACGCCGGCGGAAGCGCGCTGTCCACGCCCGCGGCGAATGGAACGCTGGCCGCTCCCGCCGTCCACGATACGGTTCCCGCGAAGGCGCTCAGCGCGAGCAGCGCGCCTGTCAGCGCACCGATGCCTGTCACCCCGACGCGCGAGGCCACCAGTCGAACCGCATCGGTAATGCCGCTCAACTCCTTCAGCGACGAGAACGGCACCGCTGCAAGGACAGCGGCGGACCCGGCGATGTAGATGATCGTTGCGGCGGCACCCCCGATCAGGATGCCGAGCGGAATCGTCCTGCGCGGGTTCCTGACCTCCTGGCCCACGAGCGATGTGATTTCGAATCCGGAGAACGCGAAGCACATCGCCGACCAGAGACCAATCGTGTCCAGCAGATCGCCGCGCGGCACGATCGCGCTGCGAGTGAACGGCGTCGCCGAACCGAATCGCGCGACCGCAATCGCGCCGCATGCGATGAGCAGCCCCGCGGGGATCCACACGCCGGCGCTCCCGATGTTCTGCAGCCACTTGCCGAGGCGCAGCCCGACGATGTTGATGCCCGCGGCGAGCCAGATGCCCGCGAGCACGAACACGACCGCATACCAGCGAGACGCCGCGAGCGCCTGCCAGGGCGCGCCACCGATCGCCGCGAAGTTCGCCGCCGCGAACAGCAGGACCGACGGGAAGTAGAACAGGTTGTTCACCCACATGCACCAGCCGCACATGAACGCGTGGCCCGTGCCGTACGCGCGGCGCGTCCAGACGTAAACGCTCCCCTGTTCCGGGTACCGGCTCGACAGCTCGGCGACCGCCGCCGCGAGAGGCACGAAGAACGCGAGGCACGCGAGCACCCACAAGGACACGGATGCAGGGCCCGCGCGTGCGCCGCGTGCGACCCATCGCAGCCCGACGTTGGCCACGACGTTCATGAGGATGACGTCCCAGAGACCGAGCGCCCGGATGAGGGCCGGCGCGCCCGTCTGGCGATCGCTCATGCGTGCTCCATGTACTCTTTGAGTGCCGCGAGGGACGCGCGCCAGCCGTGCCCGATGACGCCGTAGTAGCGCTGCCAGCGCGGCGTGTCGTCGACACCATTCTGACGGACGGTCAGGCGGCAGCCGGGGCCGTCCATTTCGCAGCGCACTTCGAGTGTCATGGGTCCCAGCGGCTCACTGTCTGGCGGGAGCCACCACGCATCGGCAACGAACAACTCCTTGCCGCTGACGTATTCGGCCACGGTGCCGTGGAACACCCCCCCGAGCCGTCCGAGCACTTCGTCCGGTTCGGGCGACGGCGCCCATTCGACCGCGTACACGCCGAGCACGCGCGGGGTCGTCACGGAGCGGACGACTTGCCACCAGCGTGCGAGCGCCTGCGGATCGAAGAACGCGGCAAGGACCCGCGTCGGCGCGGCGTTGATCATGAGGGAGTATTCGAATCCGGCAGGCCCGCCAGGCATCGGTCAGATAGTAAACCGCGAGGAGGTCTAACCTCCTCTGGGTGGAATATCCTGATCCGATGGACGCCGAAACACCTCAGGCGGACGCGACCTGGGACGAGCACTACTGCGACGAGAAGGACGCGGCCTTTCTCTATCGCGAGCTCGCGAAGGTCGAACGCGACGCCGCGCGGCGCGATCTCTTCGAGCGCCTCGCCGTCGTCGAGGATCGCCACGTGACGCGCTGGGAGGAGCTGTTCGCCGGGGCCCGTCGACCGCTGCCGGCCTACGTGACGTCGCGGCGCACGCGCGGGCTCGCGTGGGTGGCGAAGGTGTTCGGTCCGTCCACCGTCCTGCCGCTCGTGCTCGCCGAAGAGGGACGCGAGGTCCAGGCGTACCTCGGCCTGGCGCGCCACTCGACGCACCAGCAGACGCACAAGGCGGCCATCGACATCGCGTCGGATTCGGCCGTCCATGCACGCGAGCTGTCCGAGATCATGGGGCGGGAAGGGGAGCCGTGGCACGTTGGGGGCGCCGGCGGGATGCTGCGCAGCGTCGTGTACGGCTTCAACGACGGGCTGACGGCGAATTTCGGGCTGGTCGCGGGCATCATCGGCGCCAACGTCGCGCCGCACATCGTCATCATCAGCGGGATTTCAGGCGCGCTCGCGGACGCGCTGTCGATGGGATCGAGCGGGTATCTCGCGGCGAAGAGCGAAGCGGAGGTCCAGGCGCACCAGATCGAGATGGAGCGCCACGAGATGCGGCTCATGCCGGATCTCGAGGAGGACGAGCTGGCGCTGATCTACGAGGCGAAAGGGCTGCCGAAGGAGCAGGCGCGCGCCACGGCGAAGACGATCATGCAGGATCCCGCCCGCGCGCTGGAGACGCAGGTGCGCGAGGAATTGAACATCCATCCCGCGGAGCTGGCGCCGCTCAAGGACGGCGTGGTCACGGGTACGGCAACCGCGGTCGGGGCCTGCATCCCGATCGTGCCCTTCCTCCTGCTCTCGCACAACACGGCGGTGTGGATCTCGCTCGCGATCAGCATGCTGGCGCACTTCGGCATCGGCGCGGCCCGCAGCATGTTCACTGGCCGCAGCGTGTGGGCCAGCGGCCGCGACATGTTCGTCGTCGGCTTCGGCGTCGCGGCGGTCGGTTATGTGATTGGGGAGCTGATTACGAAATTCCTGTGAATGGCGGCCCTGAACGGGCCGCCCCACGATCAGACGATCTATGGGTGCTCGCGGAGGGTCTGCACGTACGTGACGATCGACCAGATCTGCTCTTTGGTCAGCGAGTCCTTCTGCGCGGGCATCTTCGGCTTCTTTCGCCCGTTGAAGATCTTGTAGAAGACGACGCCGTCGGGATTCCGCGCGGCGCGGCGCGCGACGGTGAGATCCATGTCCTGCTGCGCGTCGGGATCCGCGTCTGGTCCGTCCCCCTTGCCGCCGGGACCGTGGCACTTCTTGCACGTCTTCTCGAACAGCTGCTTGCCGGTGGTGAGCGCCTGCTGAGTGCCCGCGAGCGGATTCTTTTCGTCGGCAGCGTTCTGCGGAATCGTCCAGCCGCCCGGACGTGAAGGCTGAGCCTCGTTGCCTGCGTTCTGCCGCGGCGTCGCGCCAACGACGGCAATGGTCGCGGCGAACACGGCCGCAACACTCCACACACCTCGACATCCGAGCATGACGCAATGATACATTTTTTGAAGTATGAACAACCAGCCGCTCGCGTACCATGATCGCGACTTCCTCGAGAGCGAAGAGGCGCGTCCGATTCGCATTCTCGCCGAGTATCTGGAGCCGCTCCGGCGATTTCGCGAGCAGGGTATTCAGGATACGGTGGTGTTCTTCGGATCGGCGCGCGTGCACAGCCGCGAGCGCGCCGAGCGCGCGCTCGAACGGTTGCAGCGCGGACGCCGGGGGGACAACTACGCGTCGGCCCTGAAGCGCGGACGCAAGGCCGTCGAGTGGTCGCGCTACTACGAGGACGCGCGCGTGCTCGCCCACGAGCTGACGCGGTGGAGCCTTTCGCTGAACACGCCGCTGCACCGTTTCGTCGTCTGCTCGGGAGGCGGTCCCGGCATCATGGAAGCCGCGAACCGCGGCGCGCACGAAGCGGGCGGAAAGACCATCGGGCTCAACATCAGGCTGCCGTTCGAACAAGGCGCGAACCGCTACATCACCCAGGGACTCCACTTCGAGTTCCACTACTTCTTCATGCGGAAGTTCTGGTTCGCGTATCTCGCCAAGGCGCTCGTGATCTTTCCCGGCGGGTTCGGCACGCTCGACGAGATGTTCGAGATCCTGACGCTGGCGCAGACGCGCAAGCTGTCGAAGGAGATGTGCGTCATCCTGTATGGTCGCTCGTACTGGGAGCAGATCCTGGAGCTCGAGCCGATGGTGGAGTGGGGCGCGATCAATTCAGCGGATCTCGACCTGCTGCAGCACGTCGACACGCCCAAGCAGGCGTTGGACCGTTTGAAAGAACATCTGATCGCCTACCATCTGGTGCCAGAGACGGCACAGGAGAAGATGGCGCCGGGGATTGCGAAAACGCGGGGATGACGCGGCCGTGAAAGGACCCTGCCACGTAGCGCGGCCCTTTCAGGGCCGCGAAAGGAGCATTTCGATGGAACGATCGGAACGCGAGCAGTTGATCGCGCAATACAAGGACGGCTACCGCGAAGTCGCCGACGCGCTCCTGAAGATCACGCCGGAGGAGCTCGATGCGTCGCCAGGACCCGGCAAGTGGTCGGCCCGGCAGATCGTTCATCACCTCGCGGACAGCGAGATGACGTCGGCGGTGCGCTTCCGCCTCCTCGTCGCGGAAGATCGGCCGGCCATCAAGGGCTACGACCAGGACGAGTTCGCCCGGCGGCTGCACTACGATCGGCCATACGACGCGTCCCTCGAGCTGTTCCGCGCGGTGCGCGCGAGTACGGCCGAGCTGATGGCGCGCCTCACCGAAGGGGAATGGCTTCGCGAAGGGACGCACTCCGAAATGGGCCACTACGGCCTCGACACGTGGCTCCGGATCTACGCCGCCCACGCGCATAGGCACGCGTCGCAGATCCGGACGGCGCGCGCGTCGTTGAAGGAATCGGTGAAGTAGCCGTCGCTGCCGGCTAGTACAGCAGGAATCGCTGGCGCAGCTCCCGAAACGCGTCCTCGCTGCGGCGCCATTCGTCTGTGAGGACGCCGACGTCGCGGCCAGCGTCGAGCGTGGTGCGGAGCCGATCGGATCCGTAGAGGATGTCGATCGGCCATTTGTCGTGTTCGTACTCGTACGGCGGGTTGCGCCACGCGAAGCGATCCGGCGCCTGACGGTGCAGCGCGGCAAGCAGCTCGACGCCCGCTCTGAGCGGCGCGAATGTCCGCCGATCCGTGACGTGCACCTGGCAGCCGCCGCACGTCTCCTTCGCGTGCTTGTGGAACGTTGGCTCGAACACGACGGGCCGGAAGTGGACGCCCGGAAGCTTCTTGGCGTTCATCTCGTCCGCCAGGCGCTCGCCGTCGATCCACGGTGCGCCAATCAGCTCGAACGGACGGGTCGTCCCGCGCCCCTCCGAAATCATCGTCCCCTCGAAGAGCACGGCCCCGGGATACACGATCGCGGTGTCCAGCGTCGGAATGTTCGGAGACGGGAGCACCCACGGCAGACCGGTGTCGTCGAAGTACGTCGACCGCTGCCAGCCGTCCATCGGGACCACATCGACCGCAGCCGTCAGCCCGAAGTGATCGTTGAAGAGGCGCGCCAGTTCGCCGATCGTCATACCGTGCCGCATCGGGATCGGGAACTGCCCGACGAACGAGGCATACGCCGGGTCCAGCGTGGCGCCTTCGACCTGTTCGCCTCCGATCGGATTGGGACGGTCGCAGACGATGACGCGGATGCCGTTTCGTCTCGCGGCGCGCAGGCAGTTCGCCATCGTGTAGATGTAGGTGTAGATGCGCGTGCCCACGTCCTGGAGATCGACGACGAGGACATCGAGGTCCGCGAGCATCTCACGCGTCGGCTCGCGCGTCTCGCTGTAGAGCGAGTAGATCGGCACGCGCCAACTTGCGTGCCTCGCATGGGGCGATTCGATCATGTTCTCCTGCAGGTCCGATCGAAAGCCGTGCTGCGGACCGAAGATGGCGCCGAGCTTCCAGTCGGCCGCGGCAGCGAAGCGCTCGACGGCATGCCGGAAGCGCGCGTCGATGGACGCCGGGTTACACACGAGACCGACGCGCTGCCCCTGAATCAAGTCTTCGTCGGGGCCTTCGAGCAGACGATCGACGCCAAGGCGCATGCGCGGAATTATACGAGCAATATCGTGGCAGAGACGCTGCCGTGACGCTTACGGTCTTCGCATAAGATGGCGCGCGAGCGCGGCGGCCGACAGCGCGTCGGCGTACGTGTTGAAGCGGAAGCGGTAGACCGCGTCCACGTCGCTGCGCGCGGCGAGCAGGTCGCGCTCGTGTTCGGCGATGCGCGAGACGGCGTGCAAGGGGATCTTGCTGACGACGCCGGCGCCCACGAACACGGCTCGGCTGCGGGTGAGCAGCAGACGCCCGGCCGGTGAGCCGGCAACGTCGGGCATCGAGGCGGGGGCGCTGTAGTGGCAGACCTCGTGCGCGACGACGCGATGAGAGGTCTCGACGATGGGGACCGAGCCCTGCTGCAGATTCGTAACGAGCGCGATCAGCGCGTCGAAACCCTCCAGCATCTCCTCCTCGAGTTCGACGTCTTCGTCGGGGCGGAACTCCGAGGTGAGCCGCTCGCGCAAGTCGATGAGCGCACGCGCATCGAGGGACGGAAGGGCTGTTGCCCAGTCCGCTCTCCACTTCTGTCGCGCCGTAGGGCGCCGTGCGCGGCGGCGCGCTACCCAGCCGAAGAGCCGCATCCCGGGATCGAGTCGAATGAGGCGACGAAGTCGCGTGCGGCTTCCGCCTTCAGGCGGAAGACGATCCGGATAGGTGTCGTGTTTTCCAACTCTGTGCCGTTGGCCGAGTTTGATCCGTGGTCGCGCGTTTGGTCAAGGGCCGAGGTGGTTTCATCCGTGATCGCCGTGGCGCCGTCATTGCAGCCCCGCGCCGCGACGGCACGAAACGCTGCGGGCCCGAACCGGGCGCCCGACCAGCCGCGGCGGCATAGTTTTGGATAGAATGACGGCAAGATTACCTGTGGTGATTGCGATCATCAACAACAAAGGCGGCGTGGGCAAGACCACCACCGCCGTCAATCTGGCCGCCGCGCTCGCGTCGCCGCGCCGGCGGGTCCTGCTCGTCGATCTCGACAGCCAGGCGTCCGCGTCGTTGTGGTGCGGCGTGGCCCGTCAGCATCTCCGCCCGTCGGCTGCGAACTGTCTCCTCGATCGCTATCCGGTCCGGAAGGCGGTCCGCCGGACCGCGAGCGAGCATCTCGATCTGCTGACGGGATCGCTCGAGTTGGCGAGCCTCGACGTCGCGCTCTGCAACGTACGCGGCCGCGAAATGGCGCTGCGCCGGCTGCTGCGCGGCATGCGGCCGCCGTACGACTGCGTCCTCATCGACTGTCCGCCGAGCATGTCGCTCATCGGCATCAATGCGCTGAACGCGGCGGATTTCCTCCTCGTTCCCGTGCTGCCGGAACCGCTCAGCCTGACCGGTCTTGCCAACCTGCTCGACAGCGTCGAACGCGTGCGCACCCGCATGGGTTCGCGCGCGCACGTGCTCGGGATCCTCGTGACGCTGCTGGATGCGCGCCGCCGGAGCATGCGCGAGATCGTCGAACAATTGCGCGCCGAGTACCGCGATACGGTGTTTCACACCGAAATCCACTGGACGGCTGCTCTCGCGGAGGCGCCGGCCGCCCGGAAGGCCGTTCTCGACGTCGCGCCCGGGTCCCCTTCGGCCGACGCGTTCCGCCGCCTCGCCGGCGAGGTGCTTCAGCGCGCCGCCGCCATCCGTCATTAGCCGAAGGGCCTTCGCCCCTCGGAGCGTTTCCGCCTCCGCGCGAAGCGCTACGGCGAGACCGTTGCCCGCGACATTAGGGGCGGAAAAATCGCGCGAACCCAGCCGCGCCAAACGTCGAGCTTGCAGTAATTTCCCAATTTCGTGTTGAATACGACCCGACTCAGCCACGAGAA
>JAICSD010000197.1 GCA_025937075.1 Vicinamibacteria bacterium
CATGAACCCGTGGCGGCCCTTGATGCCGCGCTCGGTGTACTGACCACTGCTGCACATATCGTTCTCCCCCGCGCGGCACTGCGGACAGATGCCGCACGGGCGCCGCACGGTCGAGACGACGACATCGCCTGCCTTGAATCCCTTCACCTTCTTGCCGACGTCTTCGACCACGCCGAGGTTTTCGTGGCCGAGGATCAGGAACTCTTCGCCTTCGGGCGCCGCACCGAAGAAGCCGTGGTTGATCTCCGCATCGGTCGCGCACAGCCCGACGCGCAGCATGCGCACGGCAACCTGCGTAGGCCGCATCCGAGGATCCGGCATGTCCCGCATGTGGATGCTGTCGACCTGGCCGGGGTGGACGACGATCGCTTTCATATCGAGGATTCTACGTTGCGGCGCACGGCGACTGCAGGTCTGGGCCGAGAGGGGCTCATGTCGTCCGCCTCGAATCGATCAGCCGAACAAATTTCTCACCACGAACCCGATGTTCGCCGGACGTTCCGCCAGCCGGCGCATGTACCAGGGGAACCAGTGCTCTCCGTAGCTGATCAGCACACGCAGGCGGCGGCCCGACGCAGCCAGGCGTTGCTGCTGCCCGCGCTGGATGCCGTAGAGCATCGCAAACTCATATGACGCCGTGGGCACGCGGCGTTCGTCGATGACCCGGGCGACGCGATCCGCGAGCCGCGAGTCGTGCGTGGCCACGTGCAGCAGCGTGCCGCGGCGGATCGAGTCCTCGTCGAGCAGCCGCGCGCACAGCTTGTAATAGTTCTCGTCCACGTCGGACTTCTTCGGGTAGGCCACGTCCGCCGACTCGAGATACGCGCCCTTGACAATGCGGATCGCCGGGGCGAGCGGCAGCAAATCTTCCACGTCCTTCGCTGTCCGGTACAGATACGCCTGCAGCGCGACGCCGATCCCGCGCGAGCGCTCTCGCGCGGCGCGGAACAACGTCAGCGTCGGATGGACGTACGGAGAGCTCTCCATGTCGATCCACACGGGACTCACGCCCGTCCGGTCCGCGTGCTCGACGATCCGCAGCAGGTTGCGCGTGCAGGCGCCGGAATCCAGGTCGAACCCGAGCTGCGTCGGCTTGACCGACACCTGTGCGTCGAGGTCCGCCTGCCGGATGCGATCGATGACGTCGAGGTAATGCTGCGTCACCTCCTCGGCTTCGTCGAGGCTCGTCAGGTTCTCGCCGAGGCGCGTCATGATGGTGCCGATGCGTTCGGTCTTCAGCCGCGTGGCGGCGTCGATCGCATCTTCGATCCGTTCGCCCGGCATGAAGCGCGACACGGACCTGCGCACGAACGCCCGCTGCGTTGCCTGCTCGCGGAGCCACGGGTTCGTCGACGCGGCGAGCAGCGCCTTTCGGATCAGCGCCACCTAGACGACCGCCTTGATCAATCCGCCATCCACCTGCAGGGTGGCGCCGGTGATATACGCGGCTGCGTTCGACAGCAGAAACGCCGCGGCGCGCCCGAACTCCGGCGGCTCGCCGTACCGGCCGAGCGGGATGGCGGTAATCGATTTCGTCTTCGCCTGCTCTGCCGTGATCCCCTGCTTCTTCGCGGTGACCTCGTCGAGCTGACGGATGCGATCCGTTTCGACGCGGCCGGGAATGATCTGATTCACACGAATCCGATCCGGCGCCAGCTCGATCGCAAGCGTCTTGGCGAGGGCGGATACCGATGCGCGCACGACGGTCGACAGTCCGAGATTGGCAATCGGCTCCTTCACCGACGAGGACGTCGAGACCAGGATCGCGCCCCCTCCACGCTTCTGCATCAGCGGCACGGCCCCGCGAATCATCCGCAGCGCACTGAAGAACAGCAGATCGATCGTGTTCTGCCACGCCCCATCGTCGAACGACAGCGCGGCGCCCGCGGGAGGTCCGCCGGAATTCGTGAAGAGGAGATCGACGCCGCCGAACTTGCCGGCGGTGCGGTCGATCCACGACGCGATCTGCCGCGCGTCGCGCACGTCGACGGCCGTCGCGAGGACGTCTGCGCCGTACGACGCCAGACGCGACCCGGCTTGCGAGATCGACGATTCGTTGCTGGAGGCGATCGACACGTGCGCACCTTCGAGCGCGAGCGCGTCCGCGACGGCAAACCCGAGTCCGCGGCTCGCCCCCGCAACCATCGCGACCTTGCCTTTCAGACCGAGATCCATTCCAGCCCTTTCTGCGACGACACCCACGAGAGCACGCGATCCAGCGCCTGCTTCGTTGCCGCATCCATCGCGCCCGCCGGAGGACGCGTCGCAGGACTGGCAATCGCGCCGCGCCGGTGCAGCACGGACTTGCGGATCGCCATACCGATGCTGTCCTGGAATTCGAACCGCATCAGCGGCACGGTGCGATAGAAGAGGTCCGCCGCTCTGTCGACGAGGCCCGTGCGATAGTCCGCGACGATGCGGACGAGGATTTCCGGAAATGCGAACCCGGTCATCGCGCCGGCGGCGCCCGATATCAGCTCCTCGAGCAGAAACACGCCCCCGAGGCCGCCGAGAATGCTGATCGGCACGCCGCGCGACTGCTCGAGAATCCGCGCGGTCTTGTGCGGCGTCGGCGGATCTTCGAGCTTGATCGTCCGCGCCTGCGGAATTTCCGCGGCGATGCGCGCGAGCAGCGCGGGCTCCATGAAGAACCCGGAAACCGGCGGGTAATCCTGCACGACGATCGGGATGTCCACGGCGTCCGCGAGCGCGCGATAGTGCCGCACGACGGCATCAGAGTTGAGCTTCGGCATGCGCGGCGGGCTCACCATCACGGCCGATGCGCCCATCGCCTTCGCCTGACGGCTGTAGCTGATGCACGTCCGCGTCCCCTCCGCGGTTGTGCCGGCGACGACCGGCACGCGACCCGCCGTGTGGGAGATGACGATCTCGAGCACGCGCGTGCGCTCGGCCTCTTCCAGGCGCGCGACCTCGCCGGTGACGCCCAGCGCGGTGAGGCCGTTCACGCCTTTGTCGATGAAAAGATCGACTACACGGCGGAGGCTCGGCTCGTCGAGGTCGCCATCGTTTGTGAATGGGGTCGGGAGAACGGAGTAGACGCCGTCGAAAGCCATCGAATCGCCAATGATATGCGAATCGGGGCGTGCGGCGTGCGGGCGCGGGGTGCGGCGTGCGGGCCCGGGCGCGGGCGCGGGGGGCGCCAACGAACCGCGCTTGATTCTACGAAGTGCTTCGTAGATACTCCGCGGTAACGGGAGATCTCCATGCGTGACGCGTATCGCGCCCTCCGCCAGACGCCGGTGGTGTCCGCCGTCGCGATCCTTTCGCTCGCGCTCGGCATCGGCGCCAATACCGCCATCTTCTCGATCGTCAACGCGTTGATGCTGCGCGCGTTGCCCGTCAAGGAGCCACAGCGGCTCGTGCAGGTCATGACCGGTCCCAACCGCACGTCCTGGAGCAATCCGCTGTGGGAGGAGCTGCGCGCGCGGGACCACGATCTGTTCGCCGGTGCCTTCGCGTACTCCGCGCCGCGGTTCAATCTGTCGTGGGGCGGAGAAACGCAATTCGTGAACGGCATGTTCGCGAGCGGCGACATCTTCGACGTCCTCGGCGTACGCGCGATGCTCGGCCGGACCTTCACGCCCGCAGACGATGTGAAGAACGGCGGGAAGGATGGACCCGTCGCCGTCATCAGCTACGCCTTCTGGCAGCGGCGTTTCGGCGGCGCGGCGGACGCGGTCGGGAAGACGCTGATGCTCGATCGCGTCGCGTTCACCATCATCGGCGTCACGCCGCCGTCGTTCAGCGGCGTCGATCACGGAACGAGCTACGACGTCGCGATCCCGCTCGGAACCGAGCCGCTGATTCGCGGCGAACGCGAAAGCGCCATGAACCAGCGCTCATGGTGGTGGCTCCGCGTCATGGCGCGGCTGAACGAAGGCGACACCGTGGAGCACGCGACGGCCGCGCTCCGCGGTGTGCAGCCGCAGATGCGCGCCGCCACGATTCCGCCGAACTACCGGCCGAAGGACGTTCCGAACTATCTGAAGGAGCCGTTCGGACTGCGTGATGCTGCCACCGGTCCCAACTCGCTCGGCCGCGCGTACCGGCAGCCGCTGTACATCCTGATGGGGATCGTTGCGGTCGTGCTCCTCATCGCGTGCGCGAACATCGGCAACCTGCTGCTCGCGCGCGCGAACGCACGCCGCCACGAGTTGAGCGTCCGCGTCGCGCTCGGCGCCACGCCGTGGCGGATCGCCCGCCAGCTGCTCCTCGAAAGCTTTCTGCTTTCGCTGGCAGGGGCGGCACTCGGGCTGCTGCTCGCGCGTTGGGGATCGCGGCTGCTCATCGCGCAGCTCTCGTCACAGGACAATGCAATCGCGCTCGACGTCGGCATCGATTGGGTCGTGTTGTCGTTCACGATCGCGGTGGCGGCGGGAACCGCGCTGATCTTCGGCATCGTTCCCGCGCTGCGCGGCACGCGCGCGCAGCCGCAGGATGCCCTGCGACAACAGGGGCGGTCCATCATCGGCGACTCGCGGTTCGGCTTCGGCAGCGCGTTGGTCGTCGTGCAGGTCGCGCTCTCGCTCGTGCTCGTGACCGGCGCGGCGCTCTTCATGCGAACGTTTGCGAGCCTCTCCAGCGTCCGCCTGGGTTTCGAGCCGGATCCCGTTCTGCTCGTTGAGACCAATGCCAGGCGCAGCAGCGTCACGCCCGAACAGCGGGCGGCGCTCTTCGAGCGCATGCGGGAGGCGGTGCTCGCAGTCCCCGGCGTCAGCAGCGCGGGCCTGAGTCAAATCACACCCTTGACGAACAGCTCCTGGGACCTACTGATCCAGAATCCTCCCGGGCTCTCGCTGTCCGAACGCGACCGCGACGTCTACGTCAACGCGGTCAGCCCGGGCTGGTTCGCGACGTACGGAACGCCGATCCTCAGCGGCCGCGATTTCACCGAGCGGGACGATGAAGGGGCACCGCACGTCGTGCTGGTCAACGAAACCTTCGTGAGGAAATACTTCGGTGGCGCAAATGTCCTCGGGCGGAGCGTGCGGCTGGAGCCCATGCCCGATCAGGTGCGGCCGGAGATGCAGATCGTCGGCATCGTGCGCGATGCCGTGTACCAATCCCCTCGCGATCCGATTCCACCCACGTTGTATCTGTCGAACCTGCAGCAGCTGCGCCCGCCGGTGAGCGCCACCCTGTCGGTGCGCGCTGCGTCGGGGTCGGCATCGCTGCTGGCGCGAAGCGTCGTCGACGCGATCGCGCGCGTGGATCCGGACGTCTCGTTGACCGTTCATCCGTACAAGGAGACCCTTCGTGCCGCGACGCTGCAGGAGCGCGTCCTCGCGATGATCTCGGCGTTCTTCGGCGGCCTGGCGCTCCTGCTCGCCGGCCTCGGCCTCTACGGCGTGATGTCGTACGCCGTGAGCCGCAGGCGAACCGAGATCGGGATTCGGATGGCGCTCGGCGCGGGACCCGCGGGTGCAGTTCGGCTGGTACTCGGACGTGCGGCGCTGCTGATAGGCGCCGGCGTCATCGCCGGCACCGGGATCGCGCTTTGGAGCGCACAGTTCGTGGGATCGCTTCTATTCGGCCTCCCGTCACGCGATCCCGCCACGCTGACGGGCTCGGCGGCGGTGCTCGTCGGCATCGGGCTGCTCGCCGGATGGATACCGGCACGGCGCGCGTCGCGGATCGATCCCGCGGAGGTGCTTCGCCAAACATGACGCCCAACGTCCCAACGCCCAACTCTGGGAGTTGGGGCTGGGAATTAGCTCTGCTTGGCGTGCACGGCAAACGCGGCGCCCTGCGGATCCATGCACTGCACGATCCAGTCGCCGCCCGGCACCTCCATCGGGCCGTTCAGAATCTTCCCGCCGTGTGCCGTGACACGATCCGCCGCGGCGCGCGCGCTGTCGACCATGATGTACTGCAGCCAGTTCGGCGGGAACGGCATGTCGGCCGTCTTGTTGAACATGCCGCCAAGCTCGATCCCGTTTCGCGCAAAGATTCTGTAGACGCCGAGCGGTCCCATGTCGTGGTCGTTCTGCTTCTCCCAGCCGAAAAGCGCCTGATAGAACGAGAATGCGGCATCGATATCCGTCGTCGCCAGCTCGTGCCAGGAGAACTCGCCCATGGTGGGAGCGCCTTCGTGGCCTGGCGCGTTGCCGGCGGACGTGAACACGGCGAAGACGGCTCCCTGCGGATCCGCCAGCACGGCATAGCGCCCAACGGTGGGGATATCGGTCGGCTTGGCCAGCGTCTTCGCGCCGCGCGACTCGGCGTCCTTGACCGTGGCATCGACGTCGGGAACGCCGATGTACGCGAGCCAGTGCGGCGGTGCGGCGGCGTTCGGAAGCTGCATCACGCCGCCCATGGTTTTTCCGCTTGCCTTCCACATGTGGTACGGCATCGGACCTTGCCACACCTCCGTACCCCAGCCGAGGGCGTTCGTGTAGAAGGCTTCCGCCTTCTCCGGATCCGTCGTCATCAGGTCGTACCAGACGAAGCGCCCGCGTGCACTCATGTCGGCCATAATCGCCTCCGTCGCAAAATGGTGATTATGGTCAAGATGCGCGTCCTGCGTCGACCGATTTGTGACGAGCGCGGGTGCTGACCCGGTTCGCGCCGGCGCCGACCGGCTGGCTCCATCTCGGACACGTGCTCAACGCGGAGCTCGTGTGGCGCGCCGCGCGCGAACGTCACGGACGCGTGCTCCTGAGAATCGAGGATCACGATCGTGACCGCTGCCGGGCGGAGTACGAGCGCGGGATCCTCGACGATCTCGACTGGCTCGGGTACGAGCCGGACGCCTTCCCGACCGCAGCCTTTCGCGCGGGCCGCTGCGAGGGCCGTCAATCGGATCGCGAGGGTGTGTACCGCGCCGCGCTCGAGGATCTCCGGCATCAGGTCCTCGTCTACGGGTGCGACTGCACGCGAAGCGATGTCCGTGCGAGCGTCAGCGGCGGCATCGAGCTGCGTTACGGCGGACGCTGCCGGGATCGCGGTCTGCCGCTCAGCGAGGGCGTCGGATGGCGCGTCCGAATGGATCCGGGCGTCGAGCGCTTCGAGGACGAGCGCCTCGGCGTGCAGGAGCAGGATCCGTCGCTGCAGTGCGGCGACCTGCTCGTTCGCGATCGCCGCGGCAACTGGACGTATCAGTTCTGCGCCGCGGTCGACGACACGCGGCAGGCGATCGATCTGGTGATCCGCGGCGTCGATCTGCTGGCGTCGACCGGACGGCAGATCCGCCTGGCTCGACTGCTCGGCCGGGAGCGCCCGCCGCGCTACCTGCACCATTCATTGATCATGAAGAGCGCGCAGCAGAAGTTGAGCAAGTCCGACGGCGATACGGGCGTCCGCGAGCTTCGGGCGCGCGGCTGGACGCCGGCGCACGTGAAAGAGGCCGCGCTGCGCGCGATATAATCTGACGTTTGCGGGGTCCAAAAGGCGCGGCCTACATGCCGGCTGCAGAGACCCGGCTTCAAAGTGATTACGGGATTACGACCATGAGCGAACAGACAGCGGCGGCAGCGCAGGCAGACGTTCATACGGACGTCGAAGTTCTTCAGAATTTCGTCGGCGGCAAATGGGTGGCGACACAGGCGCGAGAACAGGGCAGGGTCCACAATCCCGCGACGGGCCGTGTGATCGCGCAAGTGCCCTTCTCGACCGCCGCGGACGTCGATGCGGCGGTGCAGGCCGCAAAGCGGGCGTTCCCGGGCTGGCGCGACACGCCCGTCGTGCTGCGCGCTCGGGCGCTGTTTCGCTTCGTCGCCCTCCTCGAACAGCACTTCGAAGAGCTCGCGCGTCTCGTCACGACCGAGCACGGCAAGACGCTGGATGAAGCGCGCGGCAGCGTCCGCCGCGGGATCGAGTGCGTCGAGGTCGCGTGCGGCGCGCCGTCGCTCATGATGGGATACGGCCTGGAGAACATCGCC
>JAICSD010000009.1 GCA_025937075.1 Vicinamibacteria bacterium
CTCCGTACGAAACTATTCCGCGTCGTCCGCGACCGAAGTTACGCGCTACGAAAAATTGTCCGCGTTCTCCGCGTCGTCCGCGGCCCGCGTTTGTCCGCGGCCGTCATCCGCGGCTGAACACGGCCGCGGCCCCCATGCCGCCGCCGACGCACATCGACACGAGGCCGTAGCGTCCGTGGCGGCGGCGCAGCTCGTAGAGCAGCGACGTCGTGAGCTTCGCGCCGGTGCAGCCGAGCGGATGGCCGAGCGCGATCGCGCCGCCGTTCACGTTGAGGCGATCCGGGTCGATCGGCAGCTCGCGGAGGCACGCGAGCACTTGCGCGGCGAACGCCTCGTTGAGCTCGATCACGTCCATCTGGTCGAGCGTCAGGCCCGTCATCTTGAGGACCTTTCGAATCGCGGGCACCGGTCCGATGCCGAATCGCTCCGGCTCGACGCCGGCGGTCGCGAACGCCAGAAAGCGCCCCAGCGGCTCGAGGCTCAACTCCTTCGCGCGCGTCTCGCTCATGACGACGACCGCCGACGCGCCGTCGCTCGTCTGCGACGAGTTGCCTGCCGTCACGGTCCCCTTGACGTGAAACGCCGGCTTCAACCGTCCGAGCGCCTCCATCGATGTGTCGCGCCGCGGCCCTTCGTCGATCTCGAGGGCGGCGTCCGCCACAGCGATGGTCTCCTCTCGAAACCGCCCCGCATCGATGGCCGCGACGGCACGTTGATGGCTGCGGAGCGCGAACGCATCCTGTTCTTCACGCGAGAGGCCAGCCTCGCGTGCGTGGTTCTCGGCGACGAGGCCTGTCGTCAGGTAGACGTCCGGGTAGCTGTCGACGAGCGATGGGTTCGGCGAGATCTTGTTGCCGCCCATCGGAATGAGGCTCATCGATTCAGTCCCGCCAGCGACGATCGCCGTTGCGCCCCCTGCCTTGATGCGCTCGGCGCCGTACGCAATCGCCTGCAGGCCCGACGAGCAGAATCGGTTCACGGTAACCGCTGATGCGGTGACAGGCACGCCTGCGCGGATGCTTGCAATCCGCGCGACGTTGAGCCCCTGCTCGGCCTCCGGCATCGCGCATCCGAGGATCACGTCGTCTATTTCCGTGGCATCGAGCGGCGCCGCGCGGCGGAGCGCTTCGCCGATCACAAGCGCCGCCAGGTCGTCGGGCCGTACCGCGCGGAGCGCGCCGTTCGGCGCCTTGCCGACAGGCGTTCGCACCGCTGAGACAATGATTGCTTCGTTCATGACCCTTCCCCGGTTCCCTTGACTGTCGGATCCACGAAATCCCCCAGCAGATCCTCGAGCGCTTCGCCCACCTCCGTCGTATGACCGTCGAACAGGTGATCGGCGGCGTCGATGACGACCAGTTCTTTCGGCTCGGGCACCTCACCGTAGAACTTCCACATGTCCTGAATAGGGCATATGTCGTCTGCCTCACCCTGCACGAAGAACTTCGGTTTCGTGCTGCGCCGCGTGTTGGAAAAGTCGTAGCCGGCCTTCGTGACGGGAGGCGCGATGCCGATCAGCACGCTCACGCGGTCGTCGACCGCGCCGGTCTCGAGCGCGATCCACGCGCCGAACGAAAACCCCGCCGCCCACAACGGCAAGTTCGGATAGCGCGCCGCCATGTAATCGAGCGCCGCGCGGAAATCCTCACGCTCCCCATCGCCGCGATCGAATGCGCCTGCGCTGCGCCCGACACCGCGGAAGTTGAACCGCAGCACGGCACAGCCCGTGCGCGCCAGTCCCTTCGCGCCCTGATACACCGCCTTCGTGTGCATCGTCCCGCCGTCGGTCGGCAGAGGATGCGCGAAGACGACGGCGGCGCGTGGGGCGGTCTTCGGCTCGTCGAGGAGCGCGTCGAGATGCCCTGCAGGGCCGGTCAGATCATGAATGGGCGGCATGGATGAACTCGCTCACGATGCGGCCGAACCGCTCGGGCTGCGTGATGGATCCCAGATGTCCGGTGCGAGGCATCATTTCGTAGCGCGCTCCGCGGATGAGCGCCACGTACTCGCGCGTCGACGCGACAGGCACGACGCGGTCCAGCTCCGGCTCGCCCGTGACCACGAGCGTGGGCGCGACGATGCGCGCGCAGTCATCGCGGAGATCCGTTCGCTGCTGCAGCCGTACGCGGCGCGCCATCAGGCCGGGAATCGCGGGAGCCGCCGCCGCGCCTGCGAAGTAGCCGACCGTGAATCGCGCGCGCCCTCTCCAGTCCTCGTGCGATGCATAGATCTCCGTGCGAAGGCGGTCCAGTGCCGTCGCGCAGAATGCGGGCAACGACCGCCACGGCCGAGCGACGTAGCGCGCCTGCCGATCGCTTGGTTTCCACGAGGGTCCCGGAGCGGAGACGAGGATCAACGCGCTCACGCGGTCGGGACGCGCCGCCGCGTAGCGCGCCGCGATGACGCCGCCGTACGAGACGCCGCACAGCGCGAAGCGATCGATGCGGCAGCGCTTCGCGATCGAATCGATCTGATCGATGAAGGTGTCGAATCCCCGTGAGGCATCCATCTTCGCGCCCGACCCGATGTCGCCGCACAGCGAGTAGCTGATCGCGCGGAAGTGCTTCGACAGCACGCGCAGTGCCGGACGCATCCATTCCCAGCGTCCCTGGATGCCGGGAATCAGAACGAGCGGTGGTCCGAGGCCGCGGTCGTACATGAGAGGTCAGTTCCGCAGCGGCTTTCCGGTCTTCAGCGTGTGGCCGATTCGTTCGAGCGTCTTGCGCTCGCCGCAGAGGCTCAGAAACGCCTCGCGTTCGAGGTCGAGGAGCTGCTGTTCGCTGAGGGTGGCTGCCGATTTGATGTTTCCACCGGCCACGATCCACGCGAGCTTGCGGCCGATCAGCGCGTCGTGATCGCTGATCCGACCGGCGCGCCAGCCGAGGTGGACGCCCAGCTTCAACGCCGCGAGCACGGATTCGCCGCCTACGCGAATCGCCGAGCGCGGCTGCCGCGGCCGGTATCCTGCTGCGGCAAGTTGAAGCGCCTGGCGCCTGGCGTCTATGAGCAGGCGATCGCGGTTCATCGTCATTCCGTCCGCGGCGGTGAGATAGCCGATGCGGATGGCGTCTGCGGCGGACGTCGAGACCTTCGCGAACGCGATCGTCTCGAAGACGCGCTGTGTCGGCGGCAGCAGATCGGCGCCCGGCGGCAGCGCGTCCACTGCACGCGCAAGCATCTCCTTCGTGCCGCCGCCGGCCGGGATCAACCCGACGCCCGTTTCGACCAGGCCGATATACGTCTCCGCGTGCGCCTGAACGCGCGTCGCGTGCAGGGCGATCTCGCATCCGCCGCCGAGCGTCAGGCCAGCCGTCGCGACGACAACCGGGACGTCGGCGTAGCGGAGCGCCATCGTGGCGCCCTGGAACGCGCGGACCATCATGTCCACGTCGTCCCAGTTGCCTTCCTGCGCTTCGAGGAGCAGCAGCATCAGGTTGGCGCCGGCGGAGAAGTTCGCGGCGTCGTTGCCGACGACGAGCGCCGAGTACTGCGTCGACGCGTCCTTGACGGCGGCCTGCAGCATCTGGAGGGTGTCGCCGCCGATCGCGTTCATCTTCGAGTGGAACTCGACGCAGGCGACGCCGTCGCCGAGGTCGATCAGGCTCGCCCCGGGATTTCGCTTCACAACAGCGCCGCGTGTCTTCGCCGTACGCAGAATCTGCTCGGGTGGCAGGATCTGCCACGGATTGGGGTCAGAGCCGTCCCGCCCGTGTGTGTAATCCGACCGCTGGGGTCTGACCCCGTACCCTGGCACTCCGGGGTCAGACCCCCTCAAGGCGGCGAGTGTTTCGAGCGGGCCGAGATCCCAGCCGAAGCCCCAGCGCATCGCACGATCGAGGTCGGCGGAACAGTAGGCGACCTCCGGAGCGATCTTTCGCGCGTATTCGAGCGCAGGGACAAGCGTGGACTGCAGAATCCGCGCGACCTTGTCGCTCCCTTCGAGCAACCTGCGGATCCGCTCGGCGATCGATTCGATGGACGTGACGGCGTCGAGCGAGGGGAGCCGCGGCTCCTGACGCGGACGGTAAGCACGCGTCGCAGGATCGAGCGTCCGGATCTCCTCGCCCCGCTTCTCGTAGAACCCGCGTCCGCCCTTCGCGCCCGTCATCCCGCGCGCGACCATGTCGTCGACGAACACAGGCAGCGTGAACCGCGCGCGCTCCTCGGGGTCCCCGAGCCGTTCAGACAGATCGCGCGCGACGTGGACGAGGATGTCGATGCCCGCGATATCCATCGTCCGGAACGTGGCGCTGCGCGGACGCCCGATCGCCGGACCCGTCATCGCGTCAATCTCCTCGATCGTCGCTTCACCCGACGCGACCGCGCGCAGCAGCGCGGCGACGCCGAACAGCGCGACGCGATTGGCGATGAATCCTGGCGTGTCCTTGCAGACAACGACGCCCTTGCCCAGATGGATGTCGGCGAATTCGGCGATCGTGCGCACGACCGCTGGATCCGTCTGCTCCGTCGGGATCACTTCCAGGAGCCGCAGATACCGCGGCGGATTGAAAAAGTGCGTCCCGAGCCAATGCCGCCGAAACGGCCCGGAGCGGCCGTCCCCGATCGCCGCAATCGGGATGCCCGACGTGTTCGAGCTCACGATCGCGTCGGGGCGCCGATGCGCCTCGACCCGCTCGAGGAGGCCGACCTTTGCGTCAATGCGCTCGACGATGGCCTCGACGATCCAGTCCGCGCGATCGATCGACGACAGATCCTCGTCGAAGCTGCCCGCACGTATGAGCCGTGCGACATCCGGCGTGAAGAACGGTTCTGGCGTCAGCTTCTTCGCGCGCTCGAGCCCTTCGCGCGCCGCGTCCCTGCTGACGTCGAGCAGCGTCACGGGGAGACCGGCATTCGCGAGCATCGCCGCGATCTGGGAGCCCATCACGCCAGCTCCGAGGACGGCTGCGGAATGGATCCTCATGACGTCCCCCGCCGCCGCGTGCGCCTGCCGCCAATGCCATTGACGAGGATCTCCACGATCGCGTCCGCATCGGCCGCCGGCGAATACCGCCTCCGGCTGAGAATCCAGTTCGTCGCCATCTCGTCGAGCGCACCGAAGAACAGCTTCGATGCGAGCGTCGGATTGATGTCGGCCCGGAACGCGCCGGTCGTCTGCCCCTCGACGATGACCTGGCGGATCATGCCCAGATACTCGCGGAGCGTCGTTGCGGAGAAGCGCTCCATGAATTTCGTGGACTGGCGCAATTCGACCTGGAACACGATCGCGAGATTGCGATCCCGGCTCACGCGATCGAGGTGGACGCTGGCGATGGCCTTCAGCTTTCCGACCGGGTCGGCGATTGGCGCGATTGCACGACGGCCTTCCTCGATCGCGTCCTTCATCGTCCTCTCGAAGATCGAGACGAGCAGGTCGTCCTTGCTGCGGAAGTAGAGGTAGACGGTTCCGGCGGCGACGCCCGCCGCGCGAGCGACGTCAGCGACCTGCGCGTTGAAGTAGCCGCTCCCGGCGAAGACGTCGATTGCGGCGCGCAGGATCGCTGCGCGCTTGTCGGTGCGTTCGGGACGGTCGACGACGGCTCGGGCGGACGGGGGCGCGTTCAACACTGAATGAATGTTCATTCAGCCAAGGCGATGCTGTCAACAAGGAGAACTGGAGTTGACTAGCGTCAATCTCCAACCTCCTCTCCCTGAGCTATAGTGGGCCCAAGCCCCCTCACCGGGAAAGAAGGACCATGTTGGACGAACACCAGCAGCAGGCGATCGTCACGAGATTGAACCGCATCGAAGGCCAGGTGCGGGGCATCCGACGCATGGTCCAGGAACCGCGGCTGTGCGTCGAGATCCTCCAGCAGCTCGCGGCCGCCGAAGCCGCGCTCAATCGCATCAGCCTCGCCGTCTTCAAGTTCCACGTCGAGAAGTGTGTCCCTGAAGGCATCGCGCAGGGAGAGCCGGAGCGCGAAAAGCGTCTCAGTGAGCTGATCGACATCTTCGATCGGTTCTCGAAGTAGAGGGGGCCCCGGACGTCGCCCGGGTGACGGGATGCAGGCTGCCCGATTACTGCATCCACTCGAGATCGTGCAGCGCCTGTCTGGCGCGTGCGACGTAGGGGCCTCCAAGCCGCACGTACTGCTCGTAATTGGCGATGGCGGCTTTGATGTCCTCCCGATTTCCCAGCCAGCGCCCTTCGACGCTGGAATAGCGGCGAAGCTTGAAATACCGCAGCTCATGTGTCCGGGCGAGATTGAAGTACGCGAGAGCATCCTGCGGGTGCGCCCCGATCGCCGTCCCGAATGTCCGGATGGCGTCGTTCAGTGCCCCGCGACGTACCTGAATCGTACCCATCGCGTTCATCAGGTCGATGTCCGCTGGCCAGCGCCCGGCAGCGATCTTCAAGACGTCCAAGGCCCGCGCGTAATTGTCCAGTTGAATGTAGGCGTCGGCGAGATCTAGATACACCGGTCTGAATTCCGGGACCAGGACTCGAACCTTCTCCCATTCCCGCGCGGCCAGGTCGATGTGCCGCAAACCGAGCTCCGAGAAGCCGAACACGTAGTGAACCCAGGCGTGCGCGTCCGGCTCGGCGGCGGCCTTCTCGAGCAGAACTGCCGCTCCTTCCAGATCTCCCTTACGGTACCGGTCCCATCCCTTGGAGGCCAGGCTGTCTTCGCTTCCACGGCTTCCTTCGTGGGCAGCGAGCGCGTCGATTCGATCCGAATCGGGGCGAAGGACGAATCCTGGGGGGTCGACTGACGCACCGAGTGAGGTCGCACCGACTGGCGTGACCGGGCTATCCGCCGCCGACAGGAGCCCCTCCGGCACGCCGACGCCCGTCCTCAGAACTGGTTCCGAGGTTCCCAAGGTTCCTGGGTTCCCGCGTTCTGGTTCCAGGGTTCCAGGGTTCCCGGGTTCAGGTTCGGTAGCTTCCGGGTGCAGCATCCCGGCTGCGGCGAGGTACCCGCGCCTCGCGCGAACCTTCAGGCCCGGTCGCTTGACCTTGACGCTGATTCTGCGGAACGAGCCATCGGCTGCGGGATTCGCCGGAACGTACCCAATAACGTAGTACTGGCTCGTGTCGCGCGCGATCTCGCTGAGCGCCCGAGCGAAGTCGTTCGTGTGCCGGATCGCGTATCCGCCGGTATCGACCGCCAGCATGTTCGGGCCGTCCTCGATCGTGTTGTAGGCGTCCATCGGCGGAGCACCGTCAGGATCCATGACGCCGACCTGGTGAACGTCGCCGGTCTGTCTCGTATCGAGCCCGCGCGTGTCGATACTGTAGATGCGGACGTTTGACCGGGCGGCGGCCCCGGCGATCTGCCGGAGATCCGCCCAGGATTCTTCGATGAAGAATCCGTCCGTCATCAGGACGATCGTCTTTCGTCCCGGAAATCGGCCGAGGCCCGACGCAAGCGCCGCGAGGGCCCGCACGGTTTTCGCGGCGGGCGGACGCATCTCGCCGACGATGTTCTGCGCCTTCGAGCGGACGAGCGGCTCGATCGCATCGGCGCCTTGCCTGCATGCACCGGGGTCGTCAGTGCACGCGCGCCGGACCACCTGTTGGAGCACCTCGCGATCGTTGGCAAGCGCGATCCGGACCGCCTCTGATTCGCTCGAGAACCGAGGCCACTCCAAAAGATTCAGCCGTAGCGAGGTCTTCGAGAAGTCCGGCTTTGCGTGTTCGATCGCAGCGATCAGCTCCTCGCGGCTGGACGTTAGATGATTTCCCGCCATCGAGTCGCCGATGACCACTCCTCCGACGTCGTCGGGCTGGAACTGACTCGTGAGAAAGTCGATCGCAGCCTGCTGCAGGCGCTTGAAAGGTCCGGCCTGCATGTGCTCCCGATCGAACAGCAGCACGAACACGCGCCGACGTGCGGCTGCTGCCGTGGACGATCCTGACGCTGTCAATCCAGCGGCGGGCACCGATGGAATGACACTCTCGCCGCTCACGGCATAGACGCGATCGATTCGCTGCCGAGTGCCGTCTTCGAGCACATCGAAATCGTCGCGCGTCAGACCGCTGGCGAATCGTCCGGAAGAGTCCGTGACGATGGCGTCGACCTCTACGAGCACCGTGCCGGCGCGAAAGGATGGCGGCTGCGCCGCCTCCTGAGTGCTTCCCGAGGCGCGGGCACGTTCCGCCTGAAGCCGTAAGCCACCGGAGAACACTGCAGCACCGCAGGAGAGCACGGCAGTGTACGCGAGCGCGGCGCGTGTCATGGCGTGGGCTGCTTCACCTCGACGATCTCGAGCGTTGCCTTGCGCTTCCCGGTGCGTTCGAAGTAGGCGAGACGTGTCCCGTCAGGGCTCCAGGCGGGAAGGAGCACGGCCCGGGAGTCGGGGACCTGCTGCTTGCGCCCCTGGTCATCCATGATGACGAGACGCCCCTCCTCGTTGCCATACGCGATCAGCCCGCTGTTCGTGGGTGCCCACCCGAATGTGAGGCCGGGCACTGCCGCAGCGTTTAGGAACTCCCCGATGATCTGCCCCTTGAGCCGCAGGGTGTAGTAGTGCGCGACCTGCGACTGCATGGACGCCGACATCGCCCCCGCGGCAGCTCCGGCGCCGACGGGATCCATGGCGCCGCCGCCCTCGAGCCCGCCTCGCGCGAGCTCTCCTCCCATGGGGGTTGCTGTTCCCGCAACCCGCTTCTGTCGTTCTTCCACGTCGATTTTGAACGCAGGAATCCCGGGTGCCGCCTGCCCTGACTTCCAGGTCCAGTATTCGGCGGCCCAGGGTGGTTCCTGATCAGCATGCGTCGGCGCCTGCCCGTCGAGCGGGAGCATGTAATGGTGAATGGCGACGACACGCCCCGAGCGGTCGCGTTCGACCGTCTGGAGATACATCTGCTTCGCATCCGGCGCCCACGCGAGGCGAAACGGTTCCCCTTTCAGCTTGTTCGTGTCCACTTCGACGATCGCTGCAGCTTTCGACACCGTAAGCTTCGACGCATCGGCCGTCGGCGATCCCGCCGCGATCAAGAAAAGTGTCAGTGCGATCATGCGAGTCCTCTTTTCTATCGCTCCTGGAATTGCGCCAGACGCTCGTGGAGCTCCGGCGAATCGGGTACTGCCTTCAGTCCGCTCTCCACCACTTGACGTGCGAGCATCGGCTGCCCCAGGCGCAGGTAGGCATCGGCGAGCGCGAGATACGGTGGAATGATCGTCGGGTTCAGCAGCACGCCGCCCCGCCACGCCGTGATTGCCGCGCGGTCGTCGCCCGCCGCGGCGAGCGACCATCCCAGAACGAACACCAGCGCGGGCTCCATGTGGCCCGCATCGCGCGCGGCTCGGAATGCCGTCGCTGCCGACGTGTAATCTGCACGCGCAAACGCCGCCACGCCGTGCAGGATCAGGCCATCGGCGGTGTTCGCTGCGGGCGACGCGAGCGCGGGATCGATCGCGGACCATCGGCCCGCATTCGCTGCGTGTGCCGCGCGTTCGAGCGCGCCACCGCTCGCCCGAGCATCGACACCCGCGATCAGGCTGCGTGCGAGATCGCCGCGAAGGACCTCGACCGGTTCGAACACGGCCGGCGTCGACGCCGCTGCGGCGGGCACAGGCGTCAAGTCGGCTGGCTGCACAGAGACGTCGCGCAGCACCTCGGCGATCGTGTCGCCGCCACGATGCACCGTCGCGCGGACGATGTACTGGCCCGCCGTCACGTGCGTCAAGGGCAAGGCGACGGCTGCAGCGCGCCTGGGACCATCGTTGGCGTCGCCGACGGTCTGAAGCTCCGCGGAGGCGGAGATGACGGGCGGCCCGCCGTCCAGCGGAACGAGATCCGTCATGACCGACAAGCCTTCGAGCTGCGAGGCCGTTCGCGCGTACAGCTCCAGGATTCCGGTGAGCATCTCCGACGCGCGCGCGGCAGCGCGCACGGGCGGACCATTCACGTGCGACGAGCCGAGCACGAGATCGCTCGCCTCCACATCAGCGCCGTGCATGGCGCGCACTTCGAAACGGCGGTCGGCGCTGCCGACGAGCCCGCCCGGCTCGCGGACCACCGCGCGCATCAGATACGTGCCGGCCGGCAGCGGAAACTGCACCCGATAGATGCTCGTGCCTGTCGTCGCGCCCGGGGAGCTCGGCGCACCCGGAAGTGCGAGCTTGTCGGTGCCGCTCGCCGCAACTTTGCCGGTCGCGGCATCGCGCACGACATAGACGACATCGGCTGCTGCCGTTCCCGTGGATGCGACGGGCAGTTCTCCCGAGAGGCAGACGATGACCTGCTGCAGCCCGGCGCCGCCGCGCAGCACGTACGTCGTGTATTCGATCGGCAGCCCTTCCTGAACGAACGGCGCCCGCAGCGCCGCATCGATCGTGCGGCGCCAATCAGCCGGCGTCGACTTCGGGCCGAGCGCATATCCGGTACGCGCGCTGACGTGAGCGCCGGGACGGCTCACGCTGACGTGAATCCGCCGATAGCGCTCTCGCGCACCGTCAGCCCCCTCCCCCGGCGTGAAACCCACCAGGTAATAGTCCTCGGTCGCCCCGGCGAGATCCGCGAGCGCGCGATCAAGTTGCGCGCCCGCATCCGGAACGAGCGTGCCGGATGTCTCGCCGCTCAACGCTCCGAGCGCCTGCAGCTTGTCGAGCGTCTCGCTCGAAGCCTCTCCGCCGCGCGGCGTCGTGTCGTTCGCGTCCAGCGTGCGCGGGTTCAAATCCATGGCATCGACGACGGCATACGAGCGCGCCGCGGCGCTCGCCACTTCTTCGATTTCGTGGGTGACGTTGTCGGTCTGGAACCCCTCCGAGAACACGATGACGGCCTTACGACCGTCGATGGTGCTCAACGTGCGAACGATGTCGGCCAGCGATGCCAGGAAGCGGCGGGAGTCAGCATCGGCGCGCGCGACCATTGCGCGGGCGTCCTCGATCAGCACGCGGCGGTTGTCCTGGGGATTGTCGATCTGGGTCGCCGCTCCGCCGCCCTGTCGCCGGCTGCTCGTCCGCGTGTCGCTGGCCACCAGGGCTTCGGACGCGTTGTTCGTGACGCTGTCGAGGATCTTCTGATTGCCGCGGACGATCTCGTACGCTTCGTAGGTGCGCATGGGGGCGATCGCCGCGAGCGTGCCCTGACCCGTCTGTTCGGCCAGCCCGCGAACTGCCTTCAGCGCTTCACGCACGCGGCGAACGTCGGCCGTGAAATCGATTTGCGGGCCTGGTCCGGGCAGCGCGTACAGCGCGACGCGATCGCCCGCGCGCACGTGCGTCCGGAGGAATCGCTCCGCAGCGAGACGCGCGGGCTGCTCGTGGCCGGAAAGGATGTGGGTTTCATCGAAGACGAGTACATAGATGTGGCCGCGCGGCGCGCCCTTGTTCGTGGACACCTGCGCGCCGATCGTTCGCTGCGCCGCGTCGAGATACGTGCCGTCAGGCGCGGACACATGCTGAAAGAGGAGAATCGGCCGCGGCGTGCCTTCTTCCGTGAGCTGCAGTTCCTCCGGCCGGAGGTCGCGAATCGGCCGCCCCTGGTCGTCCGTGACGCGCACATCGAGCCGCACCAGCTCCAGCCCGGAGCGGAAGACCGGCTTGTTGTCCTGCGCCTGCCCGGCCGTGCGGACGCCCGTCAGCGCCGCAATGAGGAACGGGACGGCGATGAGCACTCGGAGGCGAACCACTGGTCCCCCCAGAAAGGCACTCGATTGTACGCGCAATTCCCTGCAGCGTGTAGGGTGTCCGAGGGCGAAGCCCTCGGACAACTAGTGCTGCGCCCGCGCTGCTCTCGCCCTCGCCGGTTCCCCGAACATCGTCCAGAGCTGTGCGGCGAGCGAGAATCCGTCGGCTGTGGGCGACACCCGCACGATGCTTTCGACCATCCGGTTCGAAAGACCGATGCGGCCCGTGGCGCGGTAGAGCATCGCCAATGCTGCACGGGCGCGCAGATTGTACGGAAACAGCCGCATCTCTTCCGTCAGAACGGGCTCTGCCGCGTCATAGCGTTCGAGGCGGGCCAGCGAGTCGCCCAGGTAGTAGCGCAGCTCCGGCATCTGCACCGTGCTGGCGGCACTCTCTCGAAGCGCCCGCTCGAAGAACGGCACCGCGGCCTCGAAGTCGTTCGCGTTGTACCGAATCAGCCCCTCGACGTAGTCGGGCAGTGGCAGCGTCGGATCGATTTCGTGCGCGGCATTCGCCTCCGCCCGCGCGCCCGCGGCGTCCTTGCGCGCCAGCGCAACCGAGGCGAGCACCTGGTGCGCTCTGGCCCGCCATCGCACTTCGTCGGCTGGAATGACCGTGGCGGCGAGCGCCGCCTGCCGTGATGCCTCGTCGAGCCTGCCAAGCTCGACGAGCACGTCGGCGACGTTGATGAGCGCCGAGGGATCGCGCGGAGCGACATCTACGAGACGTTTGTACGCGGCGAGTGCGGCGACGCGATTCCCGCGCCGCAGCTCGAGGCCGCCGATCTCGCTCCAGACGTCCGCCATCGACGGATTCTCGTCGACGATCGCACGCAGCATGTCCAGCGCTTTCCCGAAATCGCCTTCACGCACGAATGCAAGCGCGGTGCGATAGCGCTCGAGGATCTCGACCTTGTCCTTCGGATCGGGCAGCGCGCCGGCGGGTGCGTCCGCGCCGGCGGGGGAGGTGCCGACGTAGCCGAGCGCCTGAAGACGCGCGCGAACGTCAGGGCTGACCTCGCTCGGCGCGTCGGTGGCTGCGTTCGCCATGATCTTTTCGAGCGCGCCGCGCATCGCCGCGTGCGTCGCCGTGCGATTTCCTGCGAGGTTCTGCTTCTCCTCGGGATCGCGCGCGAGGTCGTACAGCTCGTCGCGCGGCGCGCGAATGAACGCATAGCGCGCGTCAGTGAGCGAGTAGAGCTCGCTCCAACCCAAGTGAAATCGCGGATACATCGCTTCCGCGTAGATGCCTTGATCGGGAATGGCTGCGCCGGAGAACAGCGGCTGCAGTGTGCGCCCGCGCAGGTCGCTTCTTGCCGGCAGCCGGAGCAGATCGAGGATCGTCGGCACGAGATCGATGTGTTGGACGGGCGTCGAGACGCGGCGTCCGCCCTGCCGTTGTCCCGGCAGCTTGATCATCAGCGGAACGCGCATCGTCTCGCGGTACAGGAAAAGTCCGTGCTCCTGCTCGCCATGATCGCCGAGCCCCTCGCCGTGATCCGACAGCAGCACGATGAGCGCGTTGTCATAGCGGCTGCGGCGCTTGAGTGATGTCAGCAGCCGGCCGACTATCTCGTCGGCATACGCGATTTCGCCGTCATACGGCGTGTACCGCTTGAATCGCGCAGGCGGTGCGTAGGGCGAATGCGGCTCGTAGATGTGGAAGAACATGAAAAATTGCGGCTTCGCGAGGCCGTCGAGCCACCGGTCCGCGGCTTCGAGAGTATCTGCGCCATCCCGCTGCAGATTGCCGACCGGCACTTCGGGTGAGGACGGGGGCAGCGTCGCGTCGTAGCGATCGAAGGCGCGCCCGAGGCCGGTTTCCGCGCGCAACACGTACGCGGACACGAATCCGCCGGAGACATAGCCGGCCGGCCGCAGCAGCGCCGGAAGCAGCACTTCGGTTGGTTTAAGGGTGAACCCGAGATTGTCGCGCACGCCGTGCTCGAACGGCAGTCGTCCGGAGAGGATCGAGACGTGCGACGGCAGCGTTTGCGGCGCGTGGGCGTACGCCTGCTCGAACACGATCGCGTCCCGGGCAAGCGCGTCGAGCGCGGGCGTGGGGACACCGCGGTACCCGTAGACCGGTAGATGATCGGCCCGCAACGTGTCGATCGAAATCAGGATGATCGGCCCGGGCTTCGCGGCTGCCGCCCGCCACGCCCAGAATCCGGCACCCACCGCGACGATACAGCCGGCCAGTATGGCCTTCGCGACGAGACCTCCGCGTCCCCCCCTTCGGGTCGGCGACGCGGCGGACGGGATGGGGCCTCCCACGACGACGAGCATGGCGTAGGCGTCCCAAGGATTCAAGGATCAGACGGTAATTCCATTTGTCCAATCCCTTGAATTCACGTGATCTAACTTCATGGATGACCACGGGTCCCGTGTTCGAAATTTCAGGGATTTTTTGGACACAAATTTCGTCCCCCCGCGACACGGGTCATGCATATAATCGCCAACTCGGTTTGTGCGCCGGGACGGGAAATTCTTCGCCGCGTTCGCAATCTCGCGTCAATGCCGTGCAGGAAAGCTACGGGGGCCGGACCCCAGAGCTTCCGGGCTCGCATCCGGGGACCTTCCCCGGCCAAGGAGGATGGTTGCATGGAAAAACTGCTGAAATACTGTCTGGTGCCAGCATCGGTACTGATCGCGGTAATGGCGTTGGCGACCCCGAGTTCTGCACAGCTCTTCACCGGCCGCATCGACGTCACCGTGGCCGATTCCACAGGCGCGCTGCTGCCCGGCGCAACCGTAGATGTAACCGGCCCCGTTAACGTTTCCAAGGTAACCGACGCACAGGGGACGGCCCACTTCCTGGACCTCACCCCCGGCACGTACCAGGTGAAGGTCTCCCTGCAGGGCTTTTCCGATTACCTGAATCAGAACGTTCCCGTTGCCGCCGGAGGTTCCGTTCCGCTGCACGCCGGACTGGCGCTCGCCGGAGTGTCGACGCAGGTCGACGTGACCGCGGAATCTCCCGTCATCGATCCGAACAAGACCGGCACGTCCACGACGGTCTCCCTCGCGGAGTTGCAGAACATCCCGTCGGGCCGCGATCCGTGGGTTGTCATGCAGACCGTGCCCGGGATCATCATGGATCGCGTGAACGTAGGCGGCTCGGAATCCGGCCAGCAGTCCGGGTATCAGGCGAAGGGCGCGAGCGGCGCCGATGCGACGTGGAACCTCGATGGCGTGCCGATCACGGACATGGCGGCCACGGGAGCGACGCCGACCTACTACGATTTCGACATGTTCCAGGAGATGAACGTCACGACGGGCGGCTCCGATCTCACGAGCTCGACGGGAGGCGTCCACCTGAACATGGTGCTCAAATCAGGCACGAACACGCCGCACGGGTCCACACGCATCTATTTCGAGGACTCGTCGTTCCAGAGCAACAACATGTCTGAGGACCTGGCGACGGCGCTCGGCAGCCCGAACGGCAAGGGCAACCGGACGGATCAATACAAGGACTATGGATTCGAGGTCGGTGGACCGATCGTGAAGGATCACCTATGGGGCTGGGGGGCGATCGGCAAAACGGACGTGAAGATCCTCACGATCAAGCAGACGCCTGACAAGACGTTTCTCAAGGACTACTCGGCCAAGGTGACCGGACAGCTCAACTCCAGCATCCGCGGGAACTTCACGTACTACAACGGCCAGAAAGAGAAGTTCGGTCGGAGCGCGGGACCCACGCGTCCGCCCGAAACGACGGTCGACCAGGGGACGCTCGGTAACGGGTTCTGGAAGGAAGAAGGGAACTTCGTCGTCGGAAACAAGCTGTTTCTGACCGCCCGTGTCTCACAGTATCCCTGGGGATTTTTCCTGACACCCGAGGGAGGGCTGGACAAGCAGGTGTATCAGGACGACGGTGGCGTTTGGCACGGTTCGTTCAACGATTATCGAAGCGAGCGTCCCGCGTACACGGCAGCCGCCGACGGCAACTATTTCCTGGGCCGGCACGAGCTGAAGTTCGGGTACTCGTGGCGCAGAACGCAGGTGCACTCGTCCACCGTCTGGTCGGGCAACAAAATTGTCACCTACGCCAACACCTATCCCAATCTGATTGCGGAAGCCGACGCGGACAATTTCATCAACGCGGAGGCAAAGTACATCGATGGGTTCATCAGCGACAACATCACGCTGAATCGCCTGACGATGAATCTTGGCGTGCGGTTCGACCATCAGACCGACAGCCTGCAAGCGTACGATATGCCCGGAATCACGCTGGGTGGATTCGCGCCGTACCTGCCGGACCTGACGTCACCGGCGCAAAAGAACGTCGTGAAGTTCAACGCCGTGTCGCCCCGGTTGAGCGTCAGCTACGCGCTCGACGAGAACCACAAGACGCTCTTGCGCGGCAGCTACGCGATGTTCGCCTCTCAGCTCCATAACGGAAGTTCGACGGCAGGCGCTTCGATCCTGGCAGTCGGCCAGTATCGGTACGTCGCCTTCGATGCCGTGGATCGTAACGGGAACCACATCGCGGATCTCGACGAGATCGATTTCAACTCGCTCGCCTACTGGAGCGGGCTCGACATCACGAACCCGAGCAGCCTTGAAACGATCAATCGCGTCGGCGACTACAGCGTGCCGAAGACGCACGAGTTCATCGTCGGCATGGATCGCGAGCTGATGCCGAACTTCGGGGTGAGCGCCGCCTTCACGTACCGGAAAATGGTGGATTTCAACTGGTTCCCGCATATCGGCGTCCGCTCGCCGATGTACACGCAAGTGGGAACGTTCTCGGGGACCGGGCTGCCGGATGGGTCCAGTTTCAGCGTGCCGTACTTCGAGATACCCGAGTCAGCGGTCCCCGAAGACGGGTTGAGCGGCGGCCAGGAGTTTGTCAAGAAGGATGGATACCACCAGCGGTTCCTCGGCTTCGAGGCAAGTGCGACCAAGCGGCTGTCGAATCGCTGGATGGCGCGGTTCGGGTTCTCGACGAACAAGCATCAGGAGTTCTTCGACGACCGCGGAGCGGCGATCCAGGATCCAACACCCATCTGCGCCAACAGCGGTTCGTGTGAGCCTCTCGTCAATGGCGGCCTGGTCGTCACCAGGTCCGGCGGAAGCGGCAAGAGCAACATCTTCCAGCTGTTGCCTTCGTACCAGTTCATCGCCACCGGTATGTATCAGGCCAAGTACGGCATCGACCTCGGCTTCAACTACAACCTGCGGCAAGGCTTTGGCCAGCCGTGGTTCCAGAGCCGTGTGAACACGCCGGATGACTACTTCACAACCAGGAAGAACGTGCTTCTGACCGACGTCGATGGCCATCGTCTGCCGACCGTGCAGACACTCGACATTCGTGTCGGAAAGGGGATCAAGATTCAGAGGGCGAACATCAACCTGGATCTCGACGTATTCAACCTGTTCAATTCGGGCACGGTGCTCGGCCGGCAATTTGATCGGCGCCTCACCGGACCCACCGGGTTCAACCAGGTGCTCGAGATCATGAATCCGCGCATCATGCGAATCGGGGCGCGGTTCAACTTCTGACGCGGACTGACGCGGACTAACGCGGACGACGCGGACTGGTCACCAACGCACGCCCGGTTTCCTGCGGGAGGCCGGGCGTTTTTCCGTACGGCGACGTCCGTTTGCAGACAGATAGAATGGTCCGTCATGCGCCGCATAACGGAGGAGAATCCTCTGTCCATGGACGATCTCAGACAAATGGCTCGAGCGCGCTTTGGGGACATGGTGAAGGGAGTCATCGATATCCGCAGGGGCATCATGCTCCTGGATGCCGACATGCACGCCGATCAAGAGGCCGAACTGCTGGGAGAAGGTTCGGCGCAGTCAGATCTCTGGGGCATCAATCTCTATCCGGATGTGAGCGGGCCAGATTGGCTCGAGTTCGATTCGATGATCAATCTGCGGCCCTCGTTCGGTAACCGATCGCGCGGTGTCGACGATCCTGCGACCCGGGAGGCGATCGCCACGCTCGTTCGGCGGCTGGTGCGGCGGTGACGATGTCGCAGCATCGCGATCTGGGTGCGGGCCGCTGGTGGGAGATGTCGCTTCCGGAGCAGTTGGGCAATATCGGAAGCGAGGTCAGTCGCACCGCTCGGTGGACCTCGCGAAATCCCACGGTCGCTGAAGGGGCGCTGCACCGCGCGCTCGATCTCTTCGACCTCACGCTGGCCGATCCGCGCCTCCGGCAGTCGCCCCCGCGCCTGAGGGAGGTCGCCCGCGCACGCGAAGTGGTAGCGGATTTTTTCGCCGGCCCCAATCAGTATGGGTCGACGGCTGCGTCCCTGCAGAAATACTTCGACGCGTATGCGATTGCGGCGCGGAAGCGCCGCGTGTAATTGGTGAACTGGTGGGTGCGTGGGTTGGTGAATTGATCTCTCAAGGCCGCCGCAAGTACCCCTGAAGTCGTCGAATGTCCGCTTCGTACTGCGCGGGCGGAGCGGTATCGACGAAGCGCTTCGCGTAATCGCGGGCTTCGTCGTGCCGGCCGGCGGACGCGAGCTCGGTCGCGAGATTGTAGAGCGCGTCGAACTCGCGCGGGTCGTGCTCCACGGCCTGCTTCCAGCTCTCGATCGCCGCGTCTGGCCGGTGCAGCCGCTGTTCCGCCACGCCCAGTCCGGTGTACGCCGCCGCCCAGTTCGCATCGATCTCGAGAGCGCGGTGGAACGCGTCGCGCGCGGCGGCAGCGTTGCCGCGCTCGAGCTCCAGCGAGCCGATGTTCTGCCAGGCCATCGCGCTGCGAGGATCGACGCTGAGCACACGGTGGAAGGTCGAGAGCGCCTCGCCCGTGCGCCCCGTGCGGGCGTAACCGATCGCGAGCCCATTGAGCGCGTCGAGGCTGGCAGCAGGGCGTGCCGCCGCGCGTTCCAGCCACGGCAGCCCTTCCGCCGCTCGTCCGGTTTCCGTCAGATACATTCCGAACCTCGTGTCGATCGTCGAGTCCTCGATACCTCGCTGCACCGCGCGTTGCAGTGTGGCGATGGCGTTCGCGCGGTCCCCTGATTCCCAGAGCACGAATGCGAGCTGATCGTAGGCGACGGCCATGTCCGGCCGCTGCGTGAGGACGTCCCGATAGACTGCCGCCGCACCAGATGCGTTCCCCTCTTCAAATGCCGCGATCGCATCGTGTATGCGCTGGTCGAGCGCGATCAGTCTCTTGGGGTCATCCTGTGCCGTGTTGGACTTTCGATGAGCAGGAGTGCCGGACACATAGCCCAGCGCCCTAAGGCGATCCGCTGTGCTCGCGTCCTCTTCACGGCGCTCGTCAGGCGCCGCCGGTCCGAACGACCGCAGCTGCGCCTCGAGGACTCGGCGTCGATCGGCACGTCGGTCGATCAGATTCTCCTTCTCGCCTGGATCGGCGTCGAGGTCGTACAGCTCGGGGAGCGGAAGATCGATGAGCTTCTCGCGGCCTACGATGACACCGGTCAGCGGCGCCCATCCGCGATTGAGCGACGTGGAAAGCGCCTCGAAGTAGGAAACAGTCGACGCGGATGCTGCTGGACCGAGCAGGGTTCGCCCCGGCAGCGCCGCGTCCGGCGCGGCACTCACCGCATCGAGAACGGTCGGAGCGATATCGACGTGGCGGACCAGTTCGTTCGAGACCGTTCCGCGCGATCGCGTACCACTATGGCCGCCGATCTGCGCGATCAGCAGCGGCACACGCAGCGTTGCCTCGTACGCGAACACGCCGTGGGTCCGCTCGCCATGATCCCCCAGTGCCTCGCCGTGATCACCGGTGACGACGACGAGCGTAGGACGACTGGCGTACGCGCGAACGCCATCGATCAGCGGCGCGAGCGCCGCATCCGTTGAGGCGACCTCGCCAGCGTACAAGTTACCCGGATACCGCGACGCAAAGGGCTCCGGCGGTCGATAGGGCGCGTGCGGATCGAAGACGTGCACCCAGGCAAACCAGCGTCCGCCTTGCCGATCAATCCACCGGCGCGCGGCGGCGACCACCGTCGCGGCAGGCCGCTCGGAGATCGTGAAATCTGTCGGCAGCGCGCGTTCTTCGAACTGATCGTCGTAGACATCGAAGCCCGGGCTCAGCCCGAACTGCGAGTGCACCGGAAACGCGCCAACGAAGGCGCCGGTTGCGAACCCCAGCGCCTTCAGGCGCGTTGCCAGCGTCGAGCGGGAGCGGGGGAACCGGAAACCGCTGTTGTCGTGAACACCGTGCTGAAACGGATATAGACCGGAGAGAATGGATGCGTGCGAGACCAGCGTCAGCGGTGCATGCGCGTGTGCGAACGTATACCGCGTGCCCTGTTCCGCCAGGCGATCGAACGCGGGCGTCGCGGCGACCCCGCCGTAGCAGCCCAGCGCGTCGGCGCGAAGCGTATCGATCGTGATGAGCAGAACGTTTTGATCGGGTGTTCGGACGATCGATGGCCGGGTCGACAGCCGTCCCCACGCCAACCAGCCGCCGGCAACCGCGACAACTATGACCGCCGCCGTGAACCAGCGCCTGGAGCCACGCCGGCGATCGTCGCGGCCGGCGCTGACGGAGGCCCGGCTGCGTCTCTTTTGCTTGGTCATCGGTCAGCTGGCGATGCACGCCACACGGCCCGACATGTGCCGGACGCATGTCGCGGAGGTCCGACGCATATCTCAATGGCGCCCAAAAGTGTACCATTGAGCGGCCCCTGCCTTTCCCGAGACGAGGCACATGATTCGACGCCGCGCGGTCGTCGCGCTCCTCACCAGTACCCTTCTCGCTTTCATCATCAGCGCCTGCGGCAGCAGCAGCGGAGACAACGGGGGCTCGTCAGGCGGGTCGTCCGGCGGCGGTACCACCACGGTGAACCCGTGCCTCTCGGCGGCGCTCGAAGAGCAGCTGGAACCGCCGCTGACAGGTATGGTCGCCGGCGGCGAAGCGCCGCAGGCCACGGACAAGAAGGTTCTGATCGACGGCGACCCGCGCGGCCGCGTCCTCGAGGCAATGTGGCTTCATCAGGCGTCGCAGGAGCAGCGCAATCGCGGCGGTCGATCGGCGTCCACCGCGGAAGCGCCCGGGTCCCGCACGGCTGCAACGAGCCCCTCACGCGTCAGCGAAGACGTTGGCGACATCGCCGTTCTCCAGGACCAGGGCGACCTGGTGCTCGCCGCCAACAACCTGGACATCCGCGGCAGCGGCCTGCGGTTCACGCGCAACGGCTCGGGCTACAGCGTCAGCAAGATCGACAACAGCTTCCGGTCGACGCTCGGACGGCAGCTCACGCTGGGTGACGACGACAGCGCGCAAGTGAGCGTGCCGTTCTCGTTCACCTTCTTTGGCACGAACCAGACAGACGCCTTCGTGAACTCCGACGGCAACGTCACGTTCGGTGAAGAGGACCGTGCGAGCACCGAGCGGAACGTCTCCCGCCTCATCACGGGGCCGCCGCGCGTCTCGCCGTTTCTCGCGGATTTGGATCCGTCTTCGGGCGGCAAGGTGTTCGTCAACGCTGCGAGCGACCAGTACACCGTCACGTGGTGCTCCGTGAAGGGGTTCGATTCAGCCAAGACCGTCACGGTGCAGACGACGCTGCTGCCGGACGGCTCGATCGAGATGAAGTATGGGGACAACTTCACGCTCTCCGACGCCGTCGTCGGGCTGTCGCCGGGGAGAACGGGGCAGTTCCAGCCGATCGACCTGAGCACGACGACCCCGTCGTCCGCGGGGAACGTGGCGATGGGCGAGCGCTTCGCCGAGTCGAGCACGCTCGATACGGTGGCAGCAGGAAAGAAGTTCTTCGCGACGCATCCCGACAGCTACGATCAGATCCTGCTGTGGACCGATCAACCGCTGATCCAGGATGCCTTCGCGTACGAGACGACCGTCGCAAACGAGATCCGCGGCATCGGACAGGACGTCTACGATCTGTCGAATCAGTTCGGGAGCGGCGGACGTCTGCGGTCGATCGTCGTCATGGACTGGCTCGGCAAATATCCTGATGATCCGAACCAGAAGTTCCTGGGGGAGAACGACACGCTCAGCGTCCTGGGGCAGGAAGTCGGCCACCGATGGCTTGCGTACGTCGACATCCGCGACCATACCGGCGCCAAATCGGATGTGCTGCTGGGCCGCGACATGGCGCACTGGAGCTTCTTCTTCGATTCCGACGCGTCGGTGATGGAGGGGAACGACATCGAGGATCTCGGCGGCGGCCAGTTCCGGACGGTCGATGCCGTGAAGCGATACAGCCGGCTCGATCAATACATCATGGGGCTGGTCCCCTCCAGCGCCGTTCCGCCGTTCTTCTACGTCGAGAACCCGACGGGCACGACCAAGGAGCGCGCCAGCGCGCCGCACATCGGGGACACGTTCACGGGGACGCGCCGCGACGTGCTGATAGACGATGTCATTGCAGTCAACGGGACGCGGAACCCTTCGTCCGACAGCTCGCCACGGACATTCCGTCAGGCCTTTGCCTATATCGTCACGGCAGGACGTAACACGGACTCGTCGCAGGTCTCGAAGCTGGATAACATCCGCCGGCAGTGGGAGTCGTTCTTCCGAACGGCTACAGAGAATCGAATGACGCCGAATACGTCGTTGCGGTGAGAGGCGGGTGCGGGGCGCGTGCGCGTAGGGCGGTCCTTTTAGGGCCGCCTCAGGCACCGGGCGCGGACACACGCTGCAGTCCGTTCTTTGCCTTCACGTTGTCCGGATCCGTCTGGAGCACCCTCCGATACTCCGCAGCCGCGCTCTCCAAATCTCCCTTGCGCTCGTACAGCCACGCGAGCTGCAGGTGAACCGAGGACAGCGCGGGAGTCCGGACGGCAATCTCCTTGTAGCGCGCTATCGCTTCGTCCACCTTCCCCGCGTCCGCGAGCGCGGCCGCCTCGTCGAGACGCTGCTGCAGATCACCGACGTCCACACCCGCGAGCGCGCTGACAACGCGAGGTTCGGGGTCCGCAGCCTCCAGGACAACC
>JAICSD010000159.1 GCA_025937075.1 Vicinamibacteria bacterium
GTGATCGTGACGTCGGACAACCCGCGCAGCGAGGATCCGGAGCGCATCATCGCGGAGATTCGGAAGGGCATCGTCGTGCCGCCCGGGCGGGAGCAGGCGGGTACGCCTTCGCACGCGATCGTGGATCGGCGCGCGGCGATAGAGAAGGCGATCCGCGACGCGCGGTCTGGCGACCTCGTGCTCATTGCCGGCAAGGGGCACGAGAAGTACCAGGTGATTGGAGATCGGACGCTGCCGTTCGACGACGTCGAGGCGGCGCGGGCGGCGCTGGCGCGGCGGCGCAGCGGATCGCGGGTCACGTAGCGTGTGAAGCCGATCGCGCTTTCCGCAGGGGACGTGGCGGCCGTCACGGCAGGACGGCTCCTGTCGGGGAGCGCCGGCCAGATCTTGGACGGCGTGTCGATCGATTCGCGGACGATTGCGCCGGGCGATCTGTTCGTCGCGATTCGGGGAGAACGGTTCGACGGGCACGGGTTCGTTGGCGCCGCGATCGCGGCCGGAGCCGCGGGAGCGGTCGTCAGCGATGCGCCGGCCGGTTTCGGGGCAGGCCGTGAACGGCCGGCGCACATTGTGATTCAGGTGGCGGACACGACGCGCGCGCTGCAGGACATCGCGCGCGAGATGCGCCGCCGCAGCGGGGCACGCGTCGTGGCGATCACCGGCAGCGCGGGAAAGACGACGACGAAGGAACTGACGGCCGCGCTGCTCGCGGCGAAGTACAGCGTCTTCCGGAACAAGGGGAATCTGAACAACCACATCGGCCTGCCGCTGTCGCTCATCGAGCTGCGGCAGCGGCCGGATGTTGCGGTGGTCGAGCTCGGGATGAATCACGCTGGCGAAATTCGCACGCTCGTCGGGATCGCGGAGCCGGAGGTCCGCGTGTGGACGAACGTGGGCGACGCTCATCTGGGATTCTTCGGCAGCGCCGACGCGATCGCGGACGCGAAGGCGGAGATCCTCGAGCACGCGCGTCCATCCGATCTGCTCGTCGCCAATGCCGATGACCCGCGTGTGATGGAACGAGCGCCGCGTTTTACCGGCCGGTCGATGACGTTCGGCGTCGCCGAGAGCGCGGACGTGCGAGCGCGTGACGTGGAGCACCGCGGACTCGACGGCATGTCGGCAACGCTGGTCAGCGCTCGAGGAGAAGTGCGCGTCTCCACGCCGCTGCTCGGATCCGGCAACCTGTCGAACCTCCTGGCCGCCGCCGCCGTCGCGTCGGAGTTCGACGTGCCGCTCGACGCGATTGCCGAGCGAGCCGCCGCGTTCAGGCCGGCGTCACGGCGGGGCGAGCTGCTGCGTCTGCCCGGCGGCATCACCCTCATCGACGACTCGTACAACGCCAGCCCCGCGGCGGTGAAGCGATCGCTGGAGACGGTGCAGGCCGCGACGGGCAGCGCTCGCAAGATCGCCGTGCTGGGGGAGATGCTGGAGCTCGGCGACCATTCGGAGCGGCTGCACGCGGAGGTCGGGCACGCCGCCGCCGCAGCCGGACTGCAGCTGCTGATTGTCGTCGGCGGCGCTCCGGCGCGGCACCTCGCTGAAGCGGCGCGCGCGGCGGGCATGCCCATCTCGACCGTCGCGTACGCGCCGACGAGCAAGGAAGCTGCGGACCTCGCGCTGACGTGGATTCGCCCCGGCGACCTCGTCCTCGTGAAGGGCTCGCGCGGCATTCGCACGGACGAAGTCGTCGACCGGCTGAAGGTGGAGTTCGCCTGATGCTCTACCTCCTTCTCTTTCCGCTTCACACGTCGATACCGGTGCTGAACGTGATCCGGTACATCACGTTTCGCACGGCGGCGGCGAGCGTGACCGCGCTGGCGCTCAGCCTCGTGCTCGGGCCCGTCCTGATTCGGCGGCTCCGCGAGTTCCAGATCGGTCAAGTCATCCGGCAGGATGGGCCCCAGACCCATCGCGCCAAAGCCGGGACGCCGACGATGGGTGGCCTGTTGATCATGTCCGCGTCACTCGTCCCCACACTGTTGTGGGCGGATCTGACGAACGCGTACATCTGGATCGCGGTGATCGCAACCGCCGCATTCGGTGGTATCGGCTTCGCGGACGATTACCTGAAGATCGTCCGCCGATCGCATCACGGCTTGTTGCCACGATACAAGATGGGCTGGCAGATCGTGATTGCCGCGGGGGTGGGGTGCTCGCTCCTCGCGCTGCACGCCGCCGATCTGTACAACACCCGCCTGATCTTTCCCTTCTTCAAGCGCGCGGTGCCGGACCTCGGATGGTTCTATGTGCCGTTCGCCATCCTCGTGCTCGTCGGCTCCACGAATGCCGTCAATCTCACCGACGGCCTCGATGGCCTCGCGATCAGCGTGTTCGCCGTGGCAGCGGCCGCCTTCACCGCGCTCGCATATGTCTCGACGCACCGCGTCTTCGCCGAGTACCTGCAGCTCGTGCGCCCAGCTCCCGCAGCCGCGGAGCTGACGATCTTCTGCGGCGCGCTCGTCGGCGCGAGCCTCGGGTTCCTCTGGTACAACTCGTACCCCGCCGACATCTTCATGGGCGACGTCGGATCGCTGGCGCTCGGCGGCGCGCTCGGCACGGTGGCGTTGCTCGTGAAGCAGGAGTTCCTGCTGGTGATCGTCGGAGGCGTGTTCGTCCTCGAGGCGCTCTCCGTAATCCTGCAGGTCGGGTCGTTCAAGCTGACGGGGCAGCGCGTGTTCCGCATGGCCCCGCTTCATCATCACTTCGAGCTCGTGGGCTGGAGCGAGCCGAAGGTCATCACGCGCTTCGTGATCCTCGCGATCATCTTCGCGCTGTTCAGCCTCACGACGCTCAAGCTGCGATGACGGCCTCGCCTTTCTCGGTCGGCGGCAAGCGTGTCGTGGTCGTCGGGGCCGCGCGAAGCGGCGTGGCGGCGGCCGAGCTGCTCGTCCGCCGCGGCGCCGCCGTGACGCTGACGGACACGCGCGACGTAATCGAGGACGAGACGCGGCTGCGCGATGCGGGGGTTCGTCTGGAGCTCGGACGTCACATCGCCTCGACGCTCGCGAGCGCCGACCTGATCGTCGTCAGCCCGGGCGTGCCGACGCGGCAACCTGTGCTGCAGGAGGCACGCCGCGCCGGCGTGCCCGTCATCGGTGAGATGGAGCTTGCCTCGCGCTGGCTGCGGGGCCGCGTCATCGCGATCACGGGCACGAAGGGCAAGTCGACGACAACGACGCTGACCGGACGCATGCTCGAAGAAGGCGGCTATCGCGCGTTGGTCGGAGGAAACATCGGCGTCGCGCTGAGTGCGCAGGTGGACGCGTCCACCGACGACACCATCCACGTCGTCGAGGCCAGCAGCTTTCAGCTCGAGGGCACAGACACGTTCAAGCCCTGGATCGCTGTCCTGCTGAACTTTTCGCCGGACCATCTCGATCGGCACGCGGACGCGGCGGAGTACGCGGCGGCCAAGGCGCGAATCTTCGCCAACCAGACCGCCGACGACTGGGCCGTGCTCAACGCGGATGACGCCGCGACTCGCGACATCGGAGCGCGTGCGCGCTCCAGGCGGGTGTACTTCGCCGTGGACGTCGATCTTCGCGAAGGCGTGGTGGTCTCGGGCGACTCAATCGTGCGGCGCACCGAAGCGGGCGAACAGGTGCTCGTTCCGCTCTCCGCCGTCAAGCTGCTCGGGCGTCACCTGCTCGCGGACGTCCTCGCGGCGTCGGGAGTGGCGTCACTCGTCGGCGTGGATCCCGCGGCGATGAGGCGCGCGGTCGAGGGATTCACCGGTCTCGAGCACGCGCTCGAGCCCGTCGCGGATGTCGGCGGCGTTCGGTTCGTGAACGATTCGAAGGCGACCAACATCGAGGCCGCGCTGCGCGCGATTCAGAGCTTCGAGCCTGGGCTCGTCGTGATCCTCGGCGGACGGTTCAAGGGCGGAAGCTTTGGCGATCTTCGCGAGGCGCTCGTCTCACGGCGGGCATCGGTCATTGCCATTGGCGAAGCGCGCTTGCTGATTCATGCGGCGCTCGATGGATCGATTCCGGTTCGCGACGCCCCTGACATCAGCGCCGCCGTCAGGACGGCGTTCGCGCTTGCGTCGCCGGGGGAGACCGTCGTGCTCGCGCCGGCGTGTTCGAGCTTCGACATGTTTCGCGACTACGCGGATCGCGGACGGCTGTTCAAGCAGGAAGTGAATCGGCTGGCCGAGGAGTGGACAGTGGCACACGAGCGGTGAGCAGTCATCAGTCCGGTTCGTGGCGGCGAAGAGCTGACCGCTGGGAACGCAGACCTGCCCCGGTCTGCGAGGTCGGTGTCTCTGCCCCGCGTCCGGCTGATGACTGCTGACTGCTCGAGTGTACCTGGTTCGCGAGAATCGGGCAGTCGGTCGCCGGGTGGCGTCCCATCCGGTTGTTCGGCGTAGCGCGGACCTTCCAGGTTCGCGGAGCTCGAGTTGAGAGCCACCAACTGTTTCGGACCGACGGGCTGGAACTTTAGACCACCACCATGGCGCGAAAACTGAAGTCCGACAAGCTGCTCTTCATCGCGACGCTCCTGCTCGTCTGCGCCAGCGTCGTGATGGTCTACAGCGCGTCGGCGGTGGTCGCGATGGAGCGTTATCACCAGCCGAACCTCTTCCTCTTCAAGCAGGCGACGTGGGTGCTCGTCGGGTTCCTGCTGATGCCCATCGTCATGCGGATCGACTACAGGCAGTACCGGCAGCCGCTGGTGCTCTGGACGGCGCTCGGCATGGTCGTGCTCGCGCTGGTGGCGGTCCTCTTCGCGCCGCGCATCAACGGCGCGCGGCGGTGGTTCGGCGTCGCGGGTATCGGCGTGCAGCCATCGGAGCTCGCGAAAATTGTCGTCATCTTCTTCGTCGCGGCGATTCTGGAGCGGCGGATGGATCGGATAGACGACGTGCGCTACTCGCTGCTGCCGATTGCGGTCGTGGTCGGACTCGTCGTCGCGCTCGTGCTCCTGCAGCCCGATATGGGCACTGCGCTCTCGATTGTGTTGATTGCGGCAACGATGGTGTTCGCCGCGGGGATCAACTACCGCTACATCGTCGGCCTCGCGCTGGTGATGCTGCCGGCCGCGTACATCATCGTGATGAGCGCGGCCTATCGCCGGCGGCGCATCGAGGTGTTCCTCAATCCCTGGGAGGATCCGCTCGGCGATGGTTTCCAGGTGATCCAGTCGTTGATTGCCGTGGGGACCGGCGGCGTCTTCGGCCGCGGGCTCATGGCCGGCGTCCAGAAGCTCTTCTACCTGCCGTATCCCGAGACGGACTTCATCTACGCCGTCATCGGCGAGGAGCTTGGACTGATCGGCGCCACCGTCATCCTCCTCTGCTTCGGCGTGATCACGTGGCGCGGGCTTCGCGCGGCAACGCGCGCTCCCGATCGGTTCGGTGCGTTTCTCGCGCTCGGGCTGACCGCGATGGTCGCGATTCAGGCGTTCTTCAACATGAGCGTGGTGCTCGGGTTGCTGCCGACGAAGGGGATTCCGCTGCCGTTCGTCAGCTTCGGCGGTTCGTCGCTGCTCATCAGCATGGTGGGGATGGGCATCCTGCTCAACGTCTCGCAGCACGGATCGTCATCCCACGTGGTTACGACGGCCATGGAGCCGGGGATCGCGAATGCATGAACCCGCTTCGTATCGTGATTGCCGGCGGGGGGACCGGCGGGCATCTGTATCCGGGAATCGCCGTCGCGCGCGAGCTGCTCGCGAGGCGGCCGGACGCGATGATCACGTTTGCGGGAACGTCGCGCGGCATCGAGTCGCGCGTGGTGCCGCGCGAAGGCTTCGGGCTCGATGTACTGCGGAGCGCTGGATTGAAAGGAACCTCGCCCGCGGCGCTCGCGCGCGGGCTCGCGCTGATTCCGCGCAGCCTCTGGGACGCCTGGCAGATTCTCTCGATGCGATCGCCCGCGCTGGTGATCGGGGTGGGCGGCTACAGCTCCGGGCCAGTGGTCCTGGCGGCTGCGCTCCGCGGCGTGCCCACGCTGCTGCTCGAGCAGAACGCGGTGCCCGGACTGACCAATCGGCTTCTGTCGCGCCTGGTCAGCGCGGCGGCGGTGACGTTCGACTCGACGGCGTCGTTCTTCGGCAGGAGGGGATTTGTCGCAGGCAACCCGGTTCGTCCCGAGTTCTTCACAACTGAATCCGGACCAGGCCCTGAAGACGGGCCGCCGCGGGTATTGATCTTTGGCGGCTCCCAGGGTGCGCACGCGATCAACGTGGCCATGGTGGAGGCGGCGCCGCGGCTGGCTGCCGCTGGCGGCATGGACATCACGCATCAGACAGGAGAGCGCGATCTGGAACTGGTCCGAAGCGCATACCGCGGCGCGGGGCTTGCGGCGCGGGTGGAACCGTTCCTGTACGCCATGGACCGGGAGATGAAGCGCGCGGACGTCATCGTCTGCCGCGCCGGCGCAACGACGATCGCGGAGATCACGGCTGCTGCACGTGCCGCGGTCCTCATTCCACTGCCGACCGCGGCGGACGACCATCAGCGGAAGAACGCGGAGGTCCTCACGCAGGCCGGGGCGGCGGAGATGATCGAGCAGAAGGATCTCACAGGCGAATCGCTCGCGTCGCTCGTCGTCGCGCTCGGGCGCGATGCGGCACGACGGCATCGGCTGGCGGAGGCGGCGCGTGGCTTCGCGAAACCTGACGCCGCCAAGGTGATTGTGGATCGCGCGCTCGCGCTGAGCGGTGCCGCGGGCCGCGGATAACGCCCGACGACGCGGAAAGCAGAGCCGAAGCTTCAATGCTGGGGCGCACGCGCAGGATCCATTTCGTCGGAATTGGAGGCATCGGCATGAGCGGCATCGCCGAGGTGCTGGCGAACCTGGGCTACGAGGTCAGCGGGTCGGACGCGAAAGCGTCCGAGATCACCGATCGCCTCGCCCGTCTCAGGGTTCGCGTCGAGCGCGGCCATGCCGCATCGCACGTCGGCAGCGCGGACGTCGTCGTGACCTCGTCTGCGATCCACGCGGACAATCCGGAGGTCGAGGAAGCGCGGCGCCGCCGGATTCCGGTCATCCCTCGCGCCGAGATGCTCGCCGAGCTGATGCGTCTCAAGTACGGCATCGCGATCGCCGGCGCACATGGCAAAACGACGACGACCTCCATGGTGGCGGTGGTGCTCGAGCGTGCGGGTCTCGATCCGACGGCCGTCATCGGCGGGCGCCTGAGCGCGTTCGGGAGCAACGCGCGGCTCGGCCGCGGCGATTACATGGTCGTCGAAGCGGATGAGAGCGATCGATCGTTTCTCGAGCTGAGCCCCGCGATCGCGGTGATCACGAACATCGACCGCGAGCACATGGAAGCGTATGGCACGTGGGACACGCTGCAGCAGGCGTTCCTGGAATTCGCGAACAAGGTGCCGTTTTACGGGGCCGTGATTGCCTGCAGCGACGACGAGACGGTGCGCGCGCTGATACCGAAGATGACCCGGCGCGTCATCTCATACGGACTCGACAGGCCGGACGCGCACGTCCTCGGGCGCAACGCGGCGCTCGAGGCGTTTGGATCGCGGTGCGAGGTGGTGCAGCAAGCGGTCGATGGACAGCTGACGTCCCTCGGTCCGCTGCGGCTGCGCGTGCCGGGGCGGCACAACCTGCTGAACGCCATTGGAACGGTGGCCGTCGGCCTCGAAGTCGGGGTGCCGTTCGCGCGAATGGCATCTGCACTGGAGGAGTTCCGCGGGGCCGAGCGGCGTTTTCAGCTGAGGGGCGAAGAGCGCGGCGTCATGGTCGTCGACGATTACGGCCATCATCCCACGGAGATCGCGGCGGTCATCGCCGCGGCGAGGGCCGGCCTCGATCGCCGCCTCGTCGTCGTGTTTCAGCCGCACCGCTACACGCGCACGCGGGATCTGATGGAGGCTTTCGGAACCGCGCTGGCCGGTGCCGACGAGATCGTGCTGACGGACATCTACCCGGCGGGTGAGCCGCCGATCGAGGGGGTCACCGTCGAAGCGCTCGAGGCGGTCGTGCGGCGGACCGGACGTCCCGTTCGGCTCGTGAAAGCACTCGACGATCTGCCGACCGCCGTGAGCACGCTTGCGCGTTCCGGCGATCTGGTGATCACGCTCGGCGCCGGATCGATCGGCACGATTCCGGATCGCATTCTGGAGGCGCTGCACGCGCGAGCGGTTGGAGCTGCAAGACGCTCCGCGCCCGCCGACGCGAACTCGTCAGCCGGAACCCGACAGAGCAATCGCGGGGAGGGCGAAGGCGGATGAGGGTCAAGGCCACGACAGAGAAGAACTTCCGCCGCGCGAAGGTCCGTCCGGGAAAGCGCCGGACGCAGGGCGCGATCCCGGGCGTGATCTGGCGCGCGGCGCGATGGGGCTGCGCGGTCGCGGTGGTCGCATTTGCCGGATATCGCGGCGCAAATCTCGTCCTGCATGCATCGATCCTTCAGGTCCGCCGCATCAACGTGCACGGGAACGTGCGACTGTCGAGCGGGGAGGTGCGCGCGATCGTCGACGGGCTTCGCGGATCGAGCATCCTGTCCGTCGATCTCCCGCGCTATCGCCGCCGGCTCCTCGAGTCTCCCTGGGTGGCGGATGCCGCGCTGCGGCGTGTGCTTCCGTCGACCGTCGAAGTGTTCGTGTCCGAACGCAGGCCCGTCGGCCTCTGCCGGCTGGGGAGTGCGGTGTACCTGATCGATCCGCACGGCACGATCATCGACGAGTTCGGTCCGCAGTACGCGGAGTTCGATCTGCCGCTCATCGACGGGCTGGTCCGCGCCCCCTCGTCCGGACAGCCGGCAATCGACGAAACGCGCGCCGAGCTGGCGTCGCGCGCCA
>JAICSD010000174.1 GCA_025937075.1 Vicinamibacteria bacterium
GATCGAATCGCCCTTGGATTCGATTTTCGCGTGCAGGTTGCCGAGCACCGAATCGTATTTGAACAAATGCGCCAGCGTGTGCGCGCTCGTGAGATCGTTGACCGCGACGAAATCCAGGTCGCTCGAGCCGAGCGCCGCGCGCATGATGTTGCGGCCGATGCGGCCGAATCCGTTGATGCCAACTTTTGTGGCCATTGACTCCCTCCATCGACCACCTTGCCCCGGCTCCATGCGCGGAAAAAGGGCCAACTCTCCAAACGACTGATTTTACAGTACGTCCACGACGGACGGGGACGCGGCCAGTCGGTGCGGTAAACTAAACGGCACCACCCGGCAACCCTGGCCGTCCACCGTGTACGCCCTTTACAGCGTTCTGATCGTGACGTTCTTCCTCGTCATGTCGCCGTACCTGGCATGGCAGGCGATCAGATATCGGAAGTACATCGGCAGCCTCGGCCAGCGTCTCGGCTATCTTCCGGTCTCCTTCAATCTCGACGGAGACGAATCTATCTGGATTCATGCCGTTTCGGTCGGGGAAGTGCTGACCGCTCGGGCGATCCTCCCGCAGCTCCGCGAGCGCTACCCGCGGCTGAAGCTGTTCCTGTCGACGACGACCATGACAGGGCAGCAGATTGCCAGGAACAAGTTCCAGTACGTGGACGAAGTGTTCTACTTCCCCTTCGACCTCGGCTTCGTCGTGAATCGCACGCTTCGACTCGTCCGGCCGAAGCTGTTCATCATGATGGAAACCGAGATCTGGCCGAACCTGCTGCGCGCCTGCCACCGTGACGGCGTCAGGACGATGCTCGTGAACGGCCGCATCTCGTCGCGATCGTATCCGCGGTATCGCCTCGCCCGGCGGTTCTTCCGGCGCGTCCTGTCGAACGTGGACCGCTTCTGCATGCAGAGCGAGGAGTCGGCGCGCCGGATCATCGATCTCGGTGCGGATCCCGAACGCGTCGTGGTGACCGGCAGCCTGAAATTCGATTCGCTCGAGTTTCCCGGCTCGGTGCCCGACCGCGGCCGGAATCGCGTCCTCCGGTTTTTCCGGATTCCTCCGTCACGCCCCGTGATCATTGCCGCGAGCACGTTGAAGGGAGAGGAGGAGCCGGTGCTCGAGGCCTTCCAGCGGATTCGCGCGCGGCTGCCCGAGGCGCTGCTGATCATCGCACCGCGCAAGCCCGAGCGCTTCGGCGACGTCGAACAGCTTGCGCGGCACGGCGGCTGGGACGTCGCGCGTCGAAGCGAGCTGCGCGTCGACGCCGAGCCGCGCCACGACATCGTCGTCCTCGACACGATTGGCGAGCTCGCCCAGCTTTATCAGGTTGCGACGGCCGTGTTCGTCGGGGGAAGCCTCGTCGATCAGGGGGGACACAACATCCTCGAACCCGCGGTGTTCGGGAAGGCAATCGTCTTCGGTCCGCACATGCAGAACTTCGCCGAGATCGCCCGCGCGTTTCTCGAGAACGATGCCGCCATCCAGGTGAAGTCGGGCCGCGAGCTGGAGGATGCGCTGCTCGCGCTGCTCAATGACCCGGTCCGGCGCGCCAGTCTCGGCGCCGCGGCCCGCGCGCTCGTCGAGGCGAACCGCGGAGCGCGGACGAAGACCATGGGCGCCATCGCCCGTGTGCTGCCATCGGCCGACCCGGGCAACGTGCGGCCCTTCAGGGTGGTCCACTGATCTCATCGATCTACGCGTCGGCGGCGCGTGCCCGCCGCCGGCACTACACGGCACGTCCCGGACGACAGCGCCGGCTGGGGCGCCCGGTGATCAGCGTCGGGAACCTCGCCGTCGGCGGCCGCGCGAAAACGCCGCTCGTCGCGCGGATCGCGTCGCTGCTTGCCGCGGCCGGTGAGCGGCCAGCCGTATTGAGCCGGGGGTACGCGCGGCAGGATGCGTCAGAGACGGTCGTCGTCCGCGACGCGCAGGGATTGCGAGCCGATCTCACGCGTTCCGGGGACGAGCCTTTGATGCTCGCCCGCCGCTTGCCGGGAGTCGTCGTCATTTCCGGCGCCGATCGCTACAGCTCCGGGGTGCTGGCGGAGACGACGTATGGCTGCACCGTCCACGTGCTCGATGACGGGTTTCAGCACCTGCGGCTGCATCGGGACGTCGATATCGTGTCGGTTGCGGCGCAGGACCTCGCGAACCCGGTGACGCTTCCCGGCGGGCGCCTGCGGGAAGCGCTCGACGCCTTGGACGCCGCCAGCGCCGTGATCGCGCTCGACGGTGCCGATCCGGCAGCGATCCAGGGGCACGCGCCCGTGTGGCGCGCGCGCCGCGTACTGGAAGGCGCGCGTCTCATCGAACCCGCGGAGCAGCCGGTGACGCCCTCGACGGGATCGGTGGTTGCGCTTGCCGGGATCGCCGCGCCGGATCGGTTCTTCATCGATTTGCGGGAACTCGGCTGGCCGTTGACGCGGACGCTGGCGTTCGCCGACCATCATCCGTACAGCCGCGACGACGTCGACCGCATCCTTGCCATTGCCCGTCAGGAAGGCGCAGGAATGCTGGTAACGACGGAGAAGGACGCCGTCCGTCTCCTGCCGCTCCGCCCGTTCCCGCTGCCGGTCGCCTACGTGCCGCTGTCGGTCGCGATCGAGAGGAACGACGAGTTCGAACGGTGGCTGCTGGCCGCGCTGGCCGGCGCGCGAGGGACGGCATGAGTACGGGGCTTCGGCTGCGCCATCGTCTCGAGTACGGGCTGGTCGCCGGCATTCGCGGCATGCTTCGGCATTTACCCATGAAAGCCGTGCTCGCGGCGGGGACCGGGCTGGGATATGTCTTTTACGCGCTCGACCGCGGCCACCGGCGGCTGGCGCTCGCGAACCTGAACGCGGCGTTCCCGCAGCGTCCGCTGCCGGAGCGGCGCGCGATTGCGCGTGAAATGTTCGCGCACTTCGGCCGCCTGTTGATGGTGCTGCTGAAGTTCAGCACGATGGCGCCCGATGAGATGCTGGCGCACGTCGAATTCGAAGGCGACGACCGCGTCCGGGCCGCGCACACGCACGGCCGTGGCGTCCTGCTGTTCACGGGGCATTTCGGCTACTGGGAAATCAACGCGCTCGTCCACGCGCTGGCGCTCCACCCCATTGCAGTCGTCGCGCGTCCGCTCGACAATCCGCTGCTGCACGATCTGCTGGAGCACGTGCGCTCGATGACGGGCAACTCCGTCATCTACCGGAAGGGCGGATTGCGGCGCATCCTTCGGGCGCTGGCCGCCAACGACGCGGTCGCGCTCCTGATCGACCAGCACATCCACACCAACGCCGTTCACGTCGAGTTCTTCAACCGGCCCGCTGCGACGACGACGGCGCTCGGTGCGCTCGCGGCTCGCACCGGCGCACCCGTCATTCCGGTGTTCGCGCTTCCACTTCCCGACGGACGTTTCCGGATGGTGTACGAGCACGCGGTCGATCCGCCGCGGGGAACCGACGAGAACGCGCTGCGCGATTTCACGCAGCGCTGCACCGACGTGCTCGAGATGTACGTGCGGCGCTATCCGGATCTCTGGCTGTGGATGCATCGGCGCTGGCGTGATGTAGACGCGGCAGGCCACGGCGTGCCTGGGATGTTTCCCACCGCGCGCGGCGAAGAGGATTCCGAGTGACACGTCTGGTCGTGCGTGCGCCCAACTGGCTCGGCGACGCCGTGATGGCGCTGCCGGCGATTGCCGCGGTCCGTGCGCACTTCGGCGATGCCGGGCTCGTGATCGCGGCACCCGGATCTGTATCGCCGCTTTTTCTCGAGCAGACGGCGGCCGCGGCAGAAGCGGTCGTGACGCTCGATCGACGTCGAGAAAGCGCGCAGATCCAGGCGCTTCGCGCCGACGCGGTGCTGCTGCTTCCAAACTCGTTGGGCAGCGCGTGGAGGGCCAGGAAAGCGGCGGTGAAGGAACGCTGGGGCTACGCAACGTCGGGGCGGCGATGGCTGCTGACACGCGCCGTCGCGCGACCGCGTGCCGTGATACATCAGGTCGAGTACTACTGCACCCTGGTCCGCGGGCTCGGGATTGACGTCGGCGATGCCGTGCCCCGGCTCATGCCGCGCGACCAAACGCTGGCCCGCGCCGACGCGGTGCTCGCGGGAGCGGGGTGGCGGCAGGGTGAGCCTCTCGTCGGCTTTGCACCCGGCGCCGCGTATGGGCACGCCAAACGATGGCCGCCGGAACGGGTCGCGGCGGTCATGAAGGCCGTGGCGGATCGCGGAGCGCTGCCCGTGCTCGTCGGCGCGGCCGGGGACCGCGATACGGGGCGTGCGATAGAATCGTCGCTGCCGCGGGGAACGCGAATCGTCGATTTGATCGGGCGGACGGATCTTGCCGCCTTCATCGGTGTGACGGCACGATGCGCGGCGTTCGTGTCCAACGATTCGGGCGCGATGCACGTCGCGGCCGCGCTCGGAGTGCCGCTGACGGCGATTTTCGGCCCGACCAACGAACGGGTGACGGCGCCGGCAGGGCCGGGTCCGCGCCATGTCATTCTGCGCGACGTATTCTGCCGCCCGTGTATGCTGCGCGAGTGCCCGATCGATCACCGGTGCATGAAGCGCATTCACATCGACGACGTCCTCGCGTCCATCCCTCGCACATATGCCGCCAGCAGTCTTTCTCGACCGTGACGGTACGCTCATCGAGGAAGCGGGCTACCTCGATCGGATCGAGCGTCTCGTGTGTTTCCCCTACAGCGTCGATGCCGTGCGCCTGCTCAATCGTGCGGGTCTGGCCGTGGTGATCGTCACCAACCAGGCCGGCGTCGCGCGCGGTATTTTCCCGGAATCGTTCGTGGCGGAAGCGCACGCGCATCTCCGAGACCGGCTCGCCGCCGGCGGTGCGCGCGTCGATGCGATCTATTACTGTCCGCATCATCCCGACGGCACGGTCGACGGATACCGGCGCGCATGCGCGTGCCGCAAGCCTGGCGACGGGATGCTGCGGAGCGCGGCGGCGGCCCTCGGCCTGGACCTCGCGCGCTCCGTGGTCGTGGGCGATCGCTGGCACGACGTCCAGGCGGGCATTCGTGCCGGAACACGAACGGTTCTCGTGCGCACCGGCTACGGGCGGACTGAAGAACAGCGGCCGAAACCCGGCGTCAGCGCCGACGTGGTCGTCGACAATCTGATCGAGGCGGTGTCGTGGATCGTGGGGCGGCCGTGATGACCGCACCCGAGCGTCTGCTCGCGCTCGTCGACGCGTTCGGCCATCGCCGGATCGTCATCGTGGGCGATCTGATCGCGGACGAATTCATCTACGGGCAGATTGCGCGCGTGTCACGCGAGGCGCCCGTCCTGATCCTCAACTACGATTCGTCGGAGATCGTGCCCGGGGGCGCCGGCAACGCGGCAAGCAACGTCGCGGCGCTCGGGGGTGATGCCACGACGGTTGGCGTCGTCGGCCGCGACGAGTCGGGACGCCGCCTGCTCGCCACCATGAAACGGCGGCGGATCGACGTCCGCGGCATGGTCGTGCCGGCCGGCTATCGCACACCGACGAAGACGCGAATTCTTGCCGGCGGCATTCACTCCGCGAAGCAGCAGGTCGTCCGGATCGACCGCGCGGCGAACGGTGCCGCCGACGAACGCACGAGAGCACTCTTCGAAGATCGCGTGCTCACCGCGGCGGCGGGCGCTGACGCGCTGCTCGTCTCCGACTACGGTACGGCGCTCGTGACCCCCGCGCTCGTCGGCCGCGCGCGCGACAGGATGCGCCTGCCGATCGTGCTCGTCGATTCGCGGTATGACCTGCTGCGGTTCAAAGGCATGACCGCGTGCACGCCGAACGAATCGGAAGTCGAGCAGGCGCTGGGCATTCGGATTGGCGACAACGCGCGCGCGCTCGAGAAGGCGGGGCGGGCGGTGCTCGCGCGTACGCGATCGCGCGCGGTGCTCGTCACGCGGGGCAGCCGCGGCATGGCCCTCTTCCGCGCCGGTGAGAAGACGGTCCACATTCCGATCGTCGGCTCCGATCAGATCGCCGACGTCACCGGCGCAGGAGACACGGTGATTGCGACGATGGCGCTCGCGCTCGCCGCGGGGGGCACATTCGAGGAGGCCGCGCAACTCGCCAATCACGCGGGGGGCATCGTCGTGATGAAGCGCGGGACTGCCACGGTCACGGCGGCCGAACTTCGGGCATCGCTCACGCAGAGGGCGGAGTAGCGCTTGGCGCCAGTCCTCTCGCGGGAAGCGCTCCTGGCCGCCGTGGCCGCCGACCGCGCGGCCGGGCGGACGATCGCGTTTGCGAACGGCGCCTTCGATCTGCTGCACGTCGGTCACGTCCGCTACCTGCAGGCAGCGGCCCGCGAGGCCGACCGCCTGGTCGTTGCGATCAACGACGATGCCTCGGTGCGGTTGCTGAAGGGTGAGGGGCGGCCGGTGCTGAGCGCGGCCGATCGGGCGGAAGTCGTCGCGGGCCTCCGCGGCGTCGATTACGTCACCATCTTTCACGAGCCGACCGTCGCGCCGCTGCTGCTCACACTGCGGCCCGACGTGCACTGTAAAGGCACGGACTATACCGTCGAGACGGTGCCCGAGCGCGACACGGTGCGCGCCTACGGCGGCCGTATTGCGATCGTCGGCGACCCCAAAGATCATTCGACCACCGACCTGATGGTCCGCCTTCGCCGATGAACATTCTCGTCGTGCGGCTTGGCGCGCTCGGGGACGTGGTGCACACGATCCCCGCTGTCGCGGCGCTGCGCCGAACCTATCCCGACGCACAGATCGATTGGCTCGTCGAAGCCAAACACCGCGCCATTCCCGATCTCGTGAGCGTGCTCGACGACGTCATCGCGCTCGAGGGATCGACGCCGAACGCGTGGCGGACGGCCATCGTCGCGATGCGGCAGACCGCGTACGACGTGGCGATTGATTTTCAGGGGCTGCTGAAATCTGCCGTGCTCGCGCGCGCCTCTGGCGCCTCGCGCGTCATCGGCTTCTCGATCTGGCACCTGCGCGAAAAGACCGCTCGGCCGTTCTACTCTGCGACCCCTCACGACGACAGCGAAGAGGGCCATGTCATCCGGAAGAACCTTCGACTGCTGCGCGTGCTTGGCATCGAGCGCGACGTGATCGAGTTCCCGCTCAGACGGTCGGGCTCTCGCGTGGCGGACATTCTTCGTCAGCTCGTGCCTGGTCCGTATGCGCTGATCAATGCGGGGGCGGCGTGGCCGAACAAGCGCTGGCCGCCGGAACGGTTCGGCGAGGTCGCGGCGTTTCTCGCCGAGGCGCGTGGCCTGACCCCGGTCGTTTTGTGGGGACCCGGGGAAGATGTGCTCGCGCAGACGGTCATCGACGCGTCAGCGGGCCGTGCGGTACTGGCCCCGCCCTCGCGGCCTGAGGACCTCGTCGCGATGGCCCGTGAGGCGTCGCTCGTCGTTTCCGGAGACACGGGACCGCTGCACATCGCGACCGCCGTCGGCACGCCGACCGTGAGTATTTTCGGGCCGACCAATCCGGCCCGCAACGGTCCCTGGAGCGGTGACGACGTGGCGGTCTCGCGGTTCGACCAGTGCGGGTGTCACTACGATCGCCGGTGTCATCGCCGGGACTGGTGTCTGCTGGACGTGCCGGCAAGCGAAGTCTGCGCGGCCATTCAACAACGGCTCGCGATCGCCGAGGGCGGCCGTGGCTGAATCGGTGCCGGTTCGCACGTCGCCCATCGTCCGGCTGGCGCGCTGGCGTGTCCCGCTCGGGTTTATCTGCGGCGTGATCGCGGTGGCGCTGTCGGATCCGACGCCGGCGTCGCTCCTCGCCGGCGCGATCGTCGGCGTGTGCGGCGAAGCGGTCCGCATCTGGGCGGCCGGACATCTGGAGAAGGGCCGCGAGGTGACGCGCAGCGGCCCGTACCGATGGACGCGGCATCCGCTCTATGCCGGTTCGTCCATCATGGGCGTCGGCCTCGCGATCGCGTCGCGCAGCGTGATCGTGACGGTGCTCGTGCTCGCGTATCTGACCGTCACCATCGCTGCGGCCATCCGGACCGAAGAAGCGCACCTGACCGAGAAGTTCGGATCCGAGTACGGGGCGTATCGCGAGGGCACCGCGGCGCCGGTGTTGCGCCGCTTCAGCGCGGCGCGCGCGATGCGGAACCGCGAGTATCGCGCGGCGCTCGGGTTCGTCGCCGTCCTCGGTATTCTTGCGCTTCGCTCGCGCGGCGTTCTATAATCGTTATCTTTGGGGCGCGGGGCGGGACCGTGCAGGGGCGGTTAGCTCAGTTGGTAGAGCACCGGCTTTACACGCCGGCTGCCACAGGTTCGAGTCCTGTACCGCCCACCACCAGATGTGGAATGCTCACATGCCGATTGTCTTCTTCGGCGTGACAGCGTTCACGACCTAGCGGGGTCGTAGTTCAGTTGGTTAGAACGCCGGCCTGTCACGCCGGAGGTCGCGGGTTCGAGCCCCGTCGACCCCGCCAACCTTTATCATCCGAGGGGCGTCGCCCCTCGGAC